>DROK01000138.1 GCA_011321895.1 Thermodesulfatator atlanticus | reverse complement strand
GCAAGCACCGCCCGAAAACGCAAACCGCAACGGTTAAAGATCTTTTCGTAAGTCTCGTACATGAGCTCATAGCTCCGGTTAAGGCCCTCCTCGTCGGCGTCAAAACTGTAGGCGTCTTTCATGATGAATTCCCGGCCACGCATGAGCCCGAAGCGGGGGCGAATCTCGTCACGAAATTTGGTGGCGATTTGATAAAGGATAAGGGGTAGATCCCGGTAAGAACGGACTTCCTTGCGCACCAGGTCCGTAATTACCTCTTCGTGGGTGGGGCCGAGACAAAAGTCGTGGTCCTTCCGGTCCTTGAAACGCAGCAATTCTTTGCCGAATCTGTCCCAGCGGCCTGTCTCCTGCCAAAGTTCAGCAGGCTGTACCAGGGGCAGCAAGACCTCCAGGGCCCCGGCCTTATCCATCTCTTCCCGGACGATGCGCTCCACTTTACGCAGGACCCGCAGCCCCAGGGGGAGAAAGCTATAGATCCCCGAGGCCAGACGCCTGATCATCCCGGCCCGCAACATCAGTTTATGGCTGATCACTTCGGCCTCGGCCGGGTCCTCCCTAAGGGTAGGTAGAAAATAGCGACTGAGCCGCATAGACGCCTCCTCACGTGGTTTCGCCTAAATCTAACAGCCCCTTCACAAATTTCACTTCAAATCAGCTTTTTGAAAAGGATGCCCAAAACCCGAAAAGGACTGGCCAGGGGACCTGTTAGCTGCTAAGAATGTAAAGGCATGAAGGTGGCGGTTTGTGGCAAAGGCGGTGTGGGTAAATCCACCATTGCGGCCCTGCTCTGCAACGCGCTTATAAACCGCGGTTATCAGGTCCTGGCCATTGATGCGGATCCCAGCCCCCATCTGGCCAGACTTCTGGGATTCAAAGAGGCGGACCAGGTCGTTCCCATCGCCGAAATGAAAGAGCTTCTAACGGCCCGGGCCGAAAAAGACGGCCCCTTTTACTCTCTCAACCCCAAGGTTGACGACTTGCCCGAAAAATTCATGCTTCGTAAAGGCGACCTTAAACTTATGGTATTGGGGGCGGTGCGTGAGGCTGGCGGGGGTTGCGCCTGCCCGGAACAGACGGTACTCCGGCGCCTCCTCTCGCTCCTTTTGCTTCAGAGCAAGGAGGCGGTGGTGGTCGACATGGAGGCCGGGGTGGAGCATTTCGGGCGGGCGACTATTTCAGCCATTGATGCCGTACTCATCGTGGTCCAGCCTTACCGGGGTAGCATCGAGACCGCCAAACAGATTGAAAAAATGGCCCGGGACCTCAAGGTCAAAAACATCTTTTTCGTGGGCAATAACGTGGTCTCTCCGGAGGACGAAAAATTCCTGGAAGAAGAACTTCAAAAACCGCTCTTGGTGGCCTTCCCCCGAGATGATGAACTAGCCCGCCTTGAAAGACAGGGGCTTCCCCTGAGCGAGACCCGGGGGCTTGCTTACCAGACCGCGGAACTTCTGGCTGAAAAGTTGGAAAAAGCTTTAAGCCATGGAACTTAAAGACATCCAGAGCCTGCCTGACCACCGCCATATCGAAATTGATAAGGTAGGGATAAAGGGTATCCGCTACCCGGTCTCTGTGCTTGATCGCCGCAAGGGGGTGCAGCATACCGTGGCGGTCATCAACATGTATGTTGATCTTCCCCATCACTTCAAGGGCACCCACATGAGCCGGTTTGTGGAAATCCTGAACGAATACCGGCACGAAATTCATATCAAGAAGATTCCCCGCATCCTTCAGGAAATGCGCACCCGTCTTTGTGCCAAAGTGGCCCACCTGGAAATCGATTTCCCCTTTTTTTTGGAGAAAGAGGCCCCGGTCTCCAAAGCCCTGGCCCTCATGGAGTACGGCTGTAAAATTGTCGGCTCCCTGGGGGAAGATTTCAAAGACCTGGTCCTTGAGGTGCGTGTCCCGGTGATGACGGTCTGCCCCTGCTCCAAGGAAATATCCGCGCGCGGGGCCCACAATCAGCGGGGTCTGGTGAGGGTCCGGGTGCGTTTTAGGCGATTTGTCTGGATAGAAGAGCTGATCGAAATAGTGGAAAAGTGTAGTTCTTCTCCGGTTTATCCCTTACTTAAAAGGCCGGATGAAAAATTCGTAACCGAATACGCCTATGATCACCCCATGTTTGTAGAGGACGTGGTGCGCGAGGTCTGCCGACACTTATTGGAACATCCAGCCATAACCTGGTTTGCGGTAGAGGCAGAAAACTTTGAATCTATTCACGCCCACAACGCTTACGCTTACATTGAACGGAAAAAAGATTAATTACGCCGTCTGTTGCTCCTCAACCTCTAGCTCCATCTCAAAAAAGCTCTCCCCGCAATCGTAACACTTCACGTCTAGGGTGTTGTCTAACAAAGAGACGTATATTTCTTCACAACCACAGGCCGGACAGGGACCCTGAATTTGTTCCGTTACTATATTTTTTATTTCTTCCTGTAGTTCTGCCGGAATATCAGGATCAAAGAATATTTTCACCGTTCCCTCCTCTTCAAAGCGCCTGCATCTTAACAATCGCTCCATATATTGTAAAGCTGAGTTGAGCTTTTTTTAAGGATTTTGACTCAAAAATTTGTAATTTTTTTGGCCAAGGTAACGACGATAAAAACTCAAGACACGACGGACGTAAGCCCTGGTCTCGGGATACGGGGGGATCCCGCCGTAGGCCCTCACCTTTTCGGGCCCAGCGTTATAGGCCGCCAGCGCTAAGGATAAGTCGCCGAACTCGTCCAGGAGGTCGCGCAAGTAAGCCGCCGCCGCCCGGAGGTTCTCCCGAGGGTCGAACACCTCCCGGACCCGATAGGCCGAAGCGGTCTCAGGCATGAGCTGCATAAGTCCCTGAGCCCCTTTGGGAGAGACCGCTTGCGGGTCGAAATTTGACTCCACCTTGGCGACGGCTTTAAGTAAAGCCGGCTCTATTCCGTAAAGGGCCCCTATTTGGTGAAAAAGTTCATCGGCCACGGCCCCGGCTCGCTTTGTAGGCCCGAAGGAAAAGGCCTGGTGGTTGGTGGGGATATTGGTCAAACAGAGGGTGCCGTTTTCGTCGCGGTAATAGTAGAGTTCAGCCTTGGCTGAAAAGACTACTCCCAGAATCAGCCCGCAGAGGAGGCAGACTCCTTTTCGGCCAAAAATTTTTGCCGGCACTCTTCGCTGCAAAAGTAATAAACCTTTCCTTTCCAGATGGCCGTATAAGCCGAGCGTTTAGCGCAATAAACCCCGCAGACCGGATCTTTTACCAATTTATCGGTGACTTGAGGGGGGGCACTTGAAGAAGCCGGTTTTTTCTTGTGGTAAGAAGAGGCCTTAAGATCCCGCCAGAGGGAGCGGGCCGCCCAATAGATGACCAGTAATAAGACGAGGATCAGGATCAGCCTAAACACAAAGTTCACCTATTGCTTTTATTTCCCCTTTTTCTTCAGGTGAAAGGTCCGCCAAAAGGCTTACAAAACTTTTATTCAGCATAGGATGTTTTTCTTCAGGAATCAATTCCACCAGGGGGAAAAGCACAAAACCCCGCAGGTGAAGGCGTGGGTGCGGTAAAGTCAGGGAGGCGTCTCTCAAGATCAGGTCATCGTAAAGGAGGAGGTCCAGGTCCAGGGTGCGGTCGGCAAGTCTTCCCCTGCGGAGACGTCCGCAGGAAAGCTCAATTTGCCAGAGCCGGAAAAGGAGCGCCTGAGGGGAAAGGGCCGTTTCTACCTCGCACACCAGGTTATAAAAATAATTTTTAGATGCAAAACCCACCGGTGGGGTAAGATAGATCTTTGACCAGCGCCTAAGCGTAACCCCCGGGGTCTTTGCCAGCGCGCGCAGAGCCCGCACGCAAAAGGCCCTGCGCTCCCCCAGGTTTGAGCCTATCCCCACGAACGCCCGGCTTAAAACTTGAGGGCGGCTATCCGTGCCAGGGCCTCCTTGAGCCGGTTTTTATCCACCGTTAGGGCTACGCGGAAGAAGCCTTCCCCCGGTTCCCCGAAGCCGTGACCAGGGGTGACCACGATGCCGGCCTCCTGCAGGAGTTTGGCGGCAAAGGCTGCGGAACTGTACCCTTCAGGCACCCTTGCCCAAACGTAAAAAGTGGCCCGGGGAGGGTCGAGCTCAAACCCCAGGGACTTAAGGCCTTCAACCACCACATCCCGTCTTTCCCGAAAGATTTTCCTGAATTCTTCTACACAGCTCTGGTCCCCGGAAAGGGCCGCTATCCCTGCCTCCTGGACCGCCTGGAAGGCCCCGGAATCCACGTTGTTTTTGACCTTGGCCAGCCCGGCAATCAAGGTTTCGTTCCCCACGGCAAAACCGATACGCCAACCGGTCATGCAGTAGGTCTTGGAAAGGCTATGAAACTCAATGGCCACCTCTCTGGCCCCTTCTACCTCAAGGATGCTTGGGGGGCGGTAATCGTCAAAATAAAGTTCGGTATAAGCGGCGTCGTGGGCCACGATCAGCTTATTTTCCCGGGCAAAAGAGACCACCCGGGCAAAAAAGTCCTTGGTGGCTACCGCGGCGGTGGGGTTATTGGGATAATTGAGCCAGATGATCTTGGCCCTGGAAAGGACGTCTTTAGGGATACTTTCCAGATCCGGCAAAAAATCGTTTTCCGGCCGCAGGGGTAAATAAAAGGTCTCCCCCCCCGCAAAAAGGGTACCGATATGGTAGACGGGATAAGCCGGCGTTGGGACCAGGACCACGTCACCAGGATTTACAAAGGCCAGGGGAAAATGGGCGATCCCTTCTTTAGAACCGATAAGGGTAACCACTTCTGTTTCCGGATTAAGCTTGACCCCGAAACGCTTCTCGAACCAGTGGGCCGCCGCCTCTCTGAAGGCGAGCATCCCCACACTTGAGGGGTAGTGGTGGTTTTCGGGTTTCCTTACCGCTTCCTCGGCGGCCTTAACGATATGGGCCGGGGTGGGAAGATCCGGGTCCCCCACCCCGAGATCTATCACGTCTACCCCGCGGGCCTTGGCCTCCGCTTTCAGCCGATCAAGCTCTACGAAGAGGTAAGGCGGCAGCTTCTTTAAACGTTCAGAAAAGGAAAACATCCGCGTCCTCCTTCCTTTAGCGCTCTCTCTTTCCTTCAATGAATTCCAGCACCATTTGGCGGGCGATATGATCCGGGTATTGTTCCGGTGGATGTTTCATGGTGTAAGCCGATATGGAAAGCAGGGGGCCAGCTATGCCACGATCCTTGGCCAGCTTGGCACAACGGATGGCGTCCATGGCTGAACCGGCCGAATTGGGGGAGTCTTCCACGCTGAGCTTGAGCTCGATGTACATGGGCACTCCCCCGAAAAGTTCTCCCTCCAGGCGGATGTAGGCGATTTTATTGTCCTTAAGCCAGGGGATCCAATCAGAAGGTCCGATATGGATGTTGTCTTCACCGATATCGTAAGGGAGAAGGGAGGTTACGGCCTCGGTCTTGGAGATCTTTTTGGTCTTAAGTCTTTCCCGGGCCAGCATGTTTAAAAAGTCCGTATTGCCTCCGAAGTTCACCTGATAAGAACGCTTAAGCGGTACCCCGCGCTCTACCATCAATTCGGTAAGGACACGGTGTACGATAGTGGCTCCTACCTGGCTCTTTATGTCGTCACCCACCGCCGGGATACCGGCTTCGGTAAAGCGTTTCCCCCAGTCTCCTGAGACGATAAAGGTGGGCATGGCGTTTACGAAAGCTACCCCGGCCCGGAGACAGGCTTCGGCGTAAAAACGGGCGGCTTCCTCAGAACCCACGGGGACGTAATTGATCAGGACATCGGCCTGAACTTCTTTCAACACCGCCACCACGTCTTCCAGCTCGTCTTCCTTTTCCTGAGAAAGGACGAAGGTCTTTTCCGCAGGATAATGGGCCATGTGGTCGGCGAAACCGTCTAAAACCTTCCCCTTACGCACTTTCACGCCCAGTTTGGGGACGTCGGGGTAAAAGACCGTGGTGCAGTTAGGCGGGGCAAAGATGGCTTCCGCTACGTCTTTACCCACCTTTCTTTCATCAATATCCCAGGCCGCCACTACTTCTACGTCCCAGGGTTTGTAACCTCCTATTTCAGGGAACATGACCCCCTGGGTGGGGTCCAAGCCTTTTTCTCGGTAGTAAAAAATCCCTTGCACGAGAGAACTGGCGCAATTTCCTACTCCCGCAATCGCCAGCCGAACCTTCTTCCCTGACATCTCTTACCCCCTTGCCCAAAAATTTACTCAAAATTAACCGCTGTTCATTTGAAAAATAGGCTTTTTACGTCCCTTAGCAAGCCGCAGCCAAAAAGTTTATTAATCGGATTTGCGACAAAAATCCACAAAAATCTGGACCAAAGGTGGAGGGGTACGTCCCCGGGGTAGCACCAGATAGAAATGTCTTTTGATCTGAAAGGGAAGCGTGACTTCTTGTAGCTCCCGGCGGGCTAAATCTTCGCTGGCGGCTATTTTGGAAAGGAAGGCCCCACCTACACCGGCCTTGACCGCCTGCTTTACCGCCTCGGTGGAACCAAATTCCGCCACAATGTTTAGCCCCGCTGGATCTATTCCCCTTTCTTGCAGCGTCTGCTTTACCGTAAGCCAAGTGCCTGACCCTTCCTCCCTGGCTACCAGCGGGAGAGAAAAAAGGTCTGTCAGAGAAGGGCTTGGTTTGAGCCTCCACCCTTTGGGAACCACCAAAATTATTTCATCCTCCCACAATGGTTCAAAAATCAGTTCCTCAGCGGGAAAACTGGCCCCCACCACCCCCAGGTCTAACTCCCCCTCACTTACCAGGCGCACAATTTCTCCGGAATCCGCCACTTTCAGGGTGATCTTGGTGGCAGGGTGAACTTTTTTGAAAGCCCCCAGGAGGGAAGGCAAGATGTATTGACCCGGGATGGTGCTTCCCCCTAACAGGAGGGGGCCTTTGGTCCCGGTCCGGAAAAAGGCCATTTCTTTCTCAAGTTCTGCCAAAAGTTTAAAGATCTTTTTGGCGTAGTCGTAAAGGAGCTCTCCGGCCCGGGTGGGTCTGACTTCTCGGGTGTGACGGTCAAAGAGGGGAACGCCAAAGGTTTCTTCAAGGGCCTTGATATGGCCGGAGACCGTAGGTTGTGAGAGGTAACACCTTTCCGCCGCCCGGGAAAAACTGCTCTCTTCAACCACCGCTAAAAAGACTTCCAGTTTTCTCAAATCAAGCATGTTTGGTTTCGAAAGAACCCAGTACCGCTTCTCTGACCCGGGGCGGCAACGCTTTGGCTCCCAGCTCCACCACCTTTTTAATGATGGCTACGATGTCCCCTTCTCCTTCCCAGTGATCCCGCAAGACCTGTTCGTCGGTGTGGTAAAGGAGCCTCAAAAGGGCCAGGGCCACGAGATAGAGGTCGTCCACCATCCCGAAGAAGGGGATCATATCCGGGATAAAGTCTACGGGATTTAGCAGATAAGCCACTGCGGCCGCCAAGATGGTCTTATCCTTGAAAGGGACCCGGGGATCCTTGAGCAGGCCGTAAAGGAGTTTTAAGAATTTGGGGACCAAAACTACGTAACGTCTCAGCTCTCTTATCTCCAAGATAGCCTCCGGGAACTTACGGTTTTAATGAAATTTTTGCCCAAAATGATATAGTTTTCTAAAAAGCTTGACAAGCAAAGGAAGATGGAACCGAAAAAGCGGCGCCCAACAAGGACTATTTACGTGGGAAACGTCCCGGTGGGAGGAGACCACCCGGTGGTGGTGCAGTCTATGACCAATACCGACACCCGGGACGTAAAGGCCACGGTGGCCCAGATCAAACGACTGGAAGAGGTTGGGTGCGAAATCATAAGGGTGGCGGTACCGGACGAAGAAGCTGCTCGGGCGATTTCCGCCATCAAAAAAGAAATCCATATCCCCCTGATAGCCGACATCCATTTTGACTGGCGCCTGGCCATCGCAGCCCTTGAGGCCGGGGCGGACGCCCTGCGCATAAACCCTGGCAACATCAAAGGGCTAGAAAACGTCAAAAAAATCGTCCTGGCCGCCCGGGAAAGGGGAGCGGCTATACGGATAGGGGTAAACGCCGGCTCCCTGGAAAAGGACCTTTACCGCAAATACGGAGGGGCCACGGCCGAGGCGCTGGTAGAAAGTGCCCTGAGACACCTGGATTTTATCGTGGGAGACCTCGGTTTTGAAAATCTGAAGGTATCCCTTAAATCCTCCCACGTGTGGACGACCATCGAAGCTTACCGGCTCTTCGCGCAAAAGAGCGATTTCCCCCTTCATTTAGGGGTAACCGAAGCCGGGGGCCTTATCGCAGGGACCGTAAAAAGCGCCTTTGCCCTGGGGCTTCTCCTTTCCGAAGGCATTGGCGACACCATCCGGGTCTCCCTTACCCGGGATCCGGAAGAAGAAGTCCACGTGGCGTACGAAATTTTGCGCACGGTGGGGTTGAGGACCCGGGGGCCGGAAATAATCTCTTGTCCCACTTGTGGTCGTTGCGAAATAGACCTCTTTCCCATCGCGGCTGAAGTGGAAAAATTTGCCCGCACCATCGACCGCCCCCTCAAACTGGCGGTGATGGGGTGTGTGGTTAACGGTCCGGGAGAGGCCAGAGAGGCAGACGTCGGCCTGGCCGGAGGAAGAGGGGTAGGGATCATCTTCCGCAAAGGAAAGATCGTCAAAAAAGTGCCGGAGGAAGAGATCCTGACGAGCTTCTTTGCCGAGGTCAAACGTCTTCTGGCTGAGACTGCTTAAGCTTCAAGGCCAGCTGATAGATCTCCTTTTTGGGGCCGCCGTACTTTTTTCGCACCTCAGAGACCGCCTCTTTTAGAGTCTTCCCGGAGCTCAAGGCCGCCTCAAGGGCCTTTTCCACCTCGTTGAGGGGGGCTGGTTCCTCTTCTTTCCCAGCCACTAAAAGGGTGAATTCGCCCCGGGGCTCTTCTTCCTCAAACCGGTTTTTGAGGGCGGAGAGCCGGCTCACCAGATATTCTTCAAAGACTTTGGTCATTTCCCGGGCCAGGAAGACGGTCCGGTCTCCCAGGACCTCAAGGAGGGCCGCGAGCGTGTCCTTTAAGCGGTGGGGCGCCTCAAAAAAGAGAAACGGCCTCCTTTCCTGCGCCAGGTCTTTTAAGAGACGCCTTTTGGCCGTGGCCCGGGCCGGTAAGAAACCCAAAAAGACGAAACCCCCTTTGAGGTCAAAACCGCTAACACTCAACGCACAGGTAAGGGCAGAGGGACCTGGTACCGGGCGTACCGGGATGCCCTCTTCGTGGGCCAACCTTACCAGGTGGGCCCCCGGGTCGGAGATCGCCGGGGTGCCTGCCTCACTCACCAGGGCTACGCTCTTTTGGGCCTTCAAGGCGGCGATCAGTTCCGGGGCCTTTCGGGCTTCGTTGTGTTCGTGATACGCCACCAGCTTTGGCCCTTTTAAGCCGTAAAAATTAAAGAGTTTCAGCGTGGTTCGGGTATCCTCCGCCGCCACCAAGTCCACGCTGGCCAGGATATCAAGGGCCCTCAGGGTGATATCGCGGAGGTTTCCGAGGGGGGTGGCCACTACATAGAGGACGCCGGGTTCAGCTCTTTGCGCTGCGGTAAACATGAAGGATGCGCTGAAGGGCCGTCAGGTTCGCCAGCAGGGCGATGATGAATACCGCCACCTCTACCCACCCCACTAGCAGGCCCAGGGTCAGGATGGCCAGGCGCTCAAAACGGGTCAACAACCCCACTTTGCACTCAAAACCCAAGGCCTCCGCCCGGGCCCGCGTATAACTCACCATCAGGGAGCCGGCGAGGGCCAAAAAGGCCAGCAGGGCCAGGAGGTTCTGGCCGTTAAAGACGGCAAAATAGAGGAGCCCTCCAAAGATGGCGATTTCGGCGTAGCGGTCTAAAGTGGAATCCAAAAAGGCCCCAAAGGTGCTCTGTTTGCCGGAACGCCGGGCCAATAAGCCGTCTACCGCATCCAGAGGGCCAAAGCCAAGGAGTAAAAGACCGGCCAGACGTGGCCATCCCAAAGCCAGGGCTACCCCTACCGCCACGCACCCCAAAAAACCCATGATGGAGACCGTGTTGGGATGGACGTTTAGACGGGCCAGAAAATCAGCTACCGGGGCCAGAATCGGCCGGCTCCACGCCCTCACACGGTCTGTTAGGGTAAAAGTAGACATGTTCCCGCTACTCCTTGTGGCTATATTAACCATCCCCCAAAGAATACGCCAAGTTTTTAGAACAAATTTCTCGTCTCAACCAGCAGGAAAAGCCTTGTTTAAGGAGACTAATAGTGTTCTTTTTAAAGATATGAAGGAATTTTTGACTGAAATGCTAGCCATCGGCGTCTTCATCGGGCTTATCTGGCTCTACCTAGAATGGAAGGCCCGAAAATAGTTGCGCTTTAAAACTCCTCCTGTATTTTCATGTCCATGGCCAAAGCTTTTCCCCAAAAAGGTCCCATTCTGGTACGTCTGCCCAACTGGATAGGGGACGCGGTCATGGCCTCGCCGGTCCTGGTCAACCTTTTAAACGTCTATCCCTCCTTGGCCCTGGTGGGGCGCCCCCATATTCTAAGCCTCTTTGAGGGGTTAGCCGGGGTGGAGGGTTTTTTTCCCCTGCTTCCTGGCCGGGCCCACCTTCTACGCCTGGCCCAAAGAATACGCGGACGTTATAAAACCGGGCTCCTTTTGCCCAATTCCTTCTCCTCGGCCCTGCTCTTTTGGCTGGCCCGGGTCAAATACCGGGCGGGCTACGCCACGGACGGGCGCCGGTTACTCCTCACCCATCCCGTCAAAAAACCGAAAGGAAAAATCCACCAGCGGGACTATTATTTGCGGCTTCTTGAGGCCCTGGGGCTGGAAACACCTTTTAAAAAACTGCGGGTCTTCTTGTCCCAAGAAGCCCAGCGCCGGGCAGAACATTATCTGTCCGCCCTGCCCAGACCGAGGGCGGCCCTGGCCCCGGGGGCGGCCTTTGGGCCGGCCAAATGCTGGCCCCTGGCCCGTTACCGGGCCCTGGCTTATCATTTGAGGCGGCAGGGGTTTAGCCTGGTCATCCTGGGAGGGGCGGCGGAACACCAGGCCGGAGCAGAGATCGCCAAAGACCTGGCCAGGGCCCGTAACCTCTGCGGCCTGATAGACCTGGCCACCGCCGCCGCCATTATTTCCCGGGTGGACCTCTTCGTGAGCAACGATTCGGGCTTGATGCACGTAGCGGCGGCCTTTGGTATTCCTCAGGTGGCCATCTTTGGCTCCACGGACCCTGCCCGTACGGGCCCCTTGAACCCTAAAGCCAAGGTGGTCCGGGCTGAAGTCCCCTGTAGCCCCTGTTTTGCCCGGACCTGTTCCCAGGGTTATTTATGCTTTGAGAGCATTGAGGTCACCAAGGTCCTTGAAGCCTGTCTTGAGGTCTGCCCATGAAAAGACCGGTGGTTTTCCTGGATCGAGACGGCACCATAAACGAGGAAGTGGGTTATTTGAACCACCTATCCCGTTTCAGGCTGCTGCCCAGGGCGGCTGAGGGTATCCGGCTCCTCAAGGAGGCGGGGTTTGCCGTGGTGGTGATCACCAACCAGAGTGGTATTGCCCGGGGTTTCTTCCCCAAAACGCTGGTGGAAGAGGTCCACGCCCTCATGCAGGAACTGCTTGCCCGGGAGGGAGCCACCCTGGACGGGATTTATTATTGCCCGCATCATCCCGATGAGGGCTGCTACTGCCGGAAACCCCGGCCCGGGCTGGTAGAAAGGGCAGCCCAGGAGTTAGGGCTTGACCTTTGCCGGGCTTACGTGGTGGGGGATCGTTTCACCGACCTTCAACTGGCCAAGAATATCAACGCCAAAGGGGTTCTGGTACTTACGGGTTATGGCCGCGGGGAACACCTCTATTATCTTCCCAGGCTCGGCCTCAAACCGGATCTGGTGGCGGAAGACCTCTTTGAAGCCGCCCAAAAGATTATCTCCCATGAGAATCTTAATCGTTAAACTCTCGGCCCTCGGGGACGTCATCCAGACGCTTCCGGTACTCAAAGCCCTGAAAAGCGCCCGCCCCCACGTTGAGATCCACTGGGTGGTGGAACCACCGGCCCAGCAAATACTTGAGGGCCACCCGTTGCTTGACCGTCTCCTGGTCTTTCCGCGGCGCCAGATTATAAAGGAAAAAAACTGGGGTTTGTTGAGGGATTTTGGGCGCTCTTTAAGGGCCTTTTCTTACGACGTGGTGCTCGACTTACAGGGTTTGTTGAAAAGCGCCCTGGTAGTGGCTGCCGCCCGGGCCAGGCTCAGGGTTGGTTTTGCCAACCACCGGGAAGGGAGTCCCTTTTTTTACAATTTGAAGTTGCCCCCTTACGACCCGGATTTACACGCCGTGCGCCGCTATCTCTTGGCCCTGGAGGTGTTGGGGGTAAGGGCTTCAGCGCCGGTCTTCACCTTTCCCCCTCTGCCTGACCCGAAGGAGCTCTTTTCCCGGTACGGGCTTCAAGGGCCGGTGGCCGTCTTCATCCCCCGGGCCAGGTGGGAGAGCAAATTGTGGCGTGAGGACGGCTGGCAGGAGCTGTGCCGTAAATTTGAGGCCAAGGGCCTGACCCCCGTCTTGGTAGGGGCCAAAGGAGACCTGCCCTATCTTATAAGGCTCAAAGCCAACACTCAGGCCCAAATCCTGGCCGGCTTGAGACTTACCGAGCTGGCCAGTTTGCTTAAAGGGGCCCGGGTCATCGTAACGGTGGACACCGGGCCCATGCACCTGGCTGCCGCTTTGGGGAAACCGGTGGTGGCCCTTTTTGGGCCCACCGCTCCCTGGCGCACCGGGCCCTTCGGGCGCGGGCACCAGATCCTGGGCAGGAAAAGCCCCTGTAGCCCCTGTTTTCGTAAAGTCTGTGCGGAAAAAAGCTGCCTTAACCGGCTGGAGGCAGAAGAAGTCTGGGAAGCGTGCCAAAAATTGATTAATGGCCCTGTTTAGGCAGGAATATCTTCAAAAGCCCCTCTTCAAAGACGGCCTCCGCCCCCTTGGAGGTAACCGGGAAGGGTAAGCGAATAAGGCGTTCAAACGGGCCGTACTCTCCTTCCAGCTGGTAGACCCGCCCGCGCAAAGGATAAGAGCGGTACCCCTTCACGTAGAGAAAATGGCCGTCCAAACGGATATCAAAACGTTCCCGTTCCGCCCCCGGGCAAGTTACCACCACCACCAACGCCTGCGGAATCTCGAAGATATCCACCGGAGGGACCCAGCTTTCTGGCAGGGGCAAACAACGGACCTGATAATACAGGAGTTCGTTAAGGTATGCCTGCATCTGGCGGTGGAGTTTACTTAGTCCCTCACTCCAGAGGATCCGGATAACGGCCATTTTCTCCTCCCCAAGGCCTAAAAGATATTGGCGGTTGGCTTACATACCGGCTCATAACGAAACCACTGGTACCGAAAGACCCCTACGCTGGCCGGCAATAAACCGTAGTGGTCATCTGTAGATAGAAAGTAAAGTCCTGTCAAACCTTTGACAAGGCCTGCCCGTTCAAGCCCTCTCCTCCACCCCGCGGTACCCCCCTTAAGAACGCCTATCCTTAAAAAATTAAAGGCGTCGGCGTAAGCCGCAAAGACCGGGTGCCGCCACGTGGTTTTTGAAAGGTAAAGTTTCTCAAAGAGCCTTTTAAGCCCTTTATCTCCCGGAAAATCGTCTTCGCTGAAAAAAGCGGCCCCGACAAAGGGGTGGGCGTAAAGCCCGGCGTGCTCTTTCAAAAAGGGTTCCCCGGCCACCAGGTGGGAAAAATAGACCGGGATCCCGAAACGGTTGGCCGTTAGGTTTTTGGCCACCCGGTAAGAGGCCCCGGGAGGGGCCCAGCACACCACCGCGTCACAGGAAAGGAGGGCCTCAAGGTGCACGGAAACGTCCGTGTCTTTCAGACCAAAATACCGTTTGCCGCCGATTTTTAAGGCAAACTCCGTGGCGTAAGCCAAAAGCCACCGCTCCCCCTCCCGCCCCACAGGGTCTTTGGTCAGGAGAAGCCCTATTTTGTGCCACCCCTTCTTTTTAAAACAACGGTAAAGGACCTTTACCGCCGCCCTGGTAGAAAGACCCGTGCGGAAATAGGGCCCCAGGGGGGTGCGGAAACTTTTCACCGGGTGAAAATCACCGCTGGTAATAACCGCCGGGACCCCGAGCCGACGCGCCTCTTTTAAAAGGGCCGCGGCACAGGCGGGCTGCGCCGGCCCCACCAAGACGTTTAGCCCTTCCAGGAAGGCCTTTTCTACTATTTGAGGCATTTTCCGGCAACGGCTGCCAGAATCAAAAAAACGCAGCCGGAAGGAAAGACCGTAATTACGGGCAAAATAAAGGTTAACTTCTTCCAGCCAGGCTTGTAAGGCCTGGCCTAACCGGGCCTGGTCCCCGGTTAGGGGGAGGATGACCCCCACTCTTAAAGAAGCGAGGACAGGGGCGGACCAGAAAAACAGGATTAAAATAGCTATTTTTAAGCTATTTTTTCCCCAGTTTAGCCAAGTACTTGCGTGCAATACGGGCCTGCTCCGTACGGGGATAAAGACGCACTAATTTTTTAAACACGATGGCCGCCGCTTCGGTATCTCCCAAACGTAAGAAGGACAAACCCTGCTTGAGCAAGGCGGCAGGGACCTTTCCACTCTTGGGGAATTCGTCTATGACCTTCTGGTATTGGAGAATGGCTTCCTCGTAAAGCTTGCGTTTGTAAAGGCATTCTCCGATCCAGAAGGTGGCGTTAGGTGCCCTTTTGCCCCGGGGATAACGGCGCAAATATTCCTCAAAAAGGGCCTGGGCTTCTTCGTATTTCTTCTGCCGGAAGAGGTTTAGGGCCTTCTTGTAAAGGGCCTCTTCGTCAACTTCTTTTTTGGGTTCAGGGAGCTTCTTTTTGGGGGCAAGGGCCTTTTCCAGGCGGTCAAGCCGGGCCAGGATCTGGGCTTGAAATTCCTGGAAAAGCTCCCGGTCCTGCCCCTGCTGGTAGAGGAGTTGCTCAAGCTGACCGCTTAGCCTGAGTTCTTCTGCCTGAAGCTTTTCCAGCTCGTCTGCCAGGTCCGCCTGCCGCTGAGCCAGCTCGTTCAGGCGGGTCTCCGTCTTTTCAAGGTGAGCAAATTTTTCGTTTAAGCGGGCTACTTCGGTCTCCAGGGCCGAAAGCCGCTTGTCCAGGGCGTTGAGCCGGTTTTCTAGGTGGTAAACCTGGGCGTTTAAGGCCTCAACGTCCTGCTGCTGTGCCACACAACCCCAGAGAAAAGAGGATAAAAGGATTACCAGGAGGAAAAAAGACCCTGCGCGCATATCCTGGTTTCTAGCCTGCCCCTCCTTATGCGTCAAGGCGCAGAGAGCCCCTTAAGGGAAAAATTTTTTCTTCCTTCAAGGCCGTTAATAGCTTTTCGGTTTCCCGGAGGATCCTGGCCGGGTTTTCGGGATCAATCAAGGTGGCGGTCCCAATCTGGCAGGCCGCCGCCCCGCAGAGGATATATTCTAAGACGTCTCTTCCAGAAGAGATACCTCCTGAGGCCAGGATGGGGGCCTTAAACCTCTGCCAAAGGTCAAAAACCAGTTTCAGGGTAAGGGGTTTGATGGCTGGGCCAGAAAGCCCCCCGCCTGGGCGGCTCAGAGCCGGCCTGCGTTGCCACAGGTCAACCGCCAGGGCAGGGTAAGTATTGGCCGCGGTGAGGGCGTCGGCCCCGGCCTTTAAAGCCGCTTCGGCCACCGCCAGCACCGGCCCTACGGGGGAGAGCTTGACAGACAAAAACCCGGTATATACCTCCCTTACCTCCTGAACCAGGGTTTTCACCGCTTCCGGGTCCTGGGCAAAAGAAAGCCCGCCTTTTTCGACGTTCGGACACGAAACATTGAGCTCGAACCCGGCGACAGGCTCATCCTTTAGGGCCTCTACCACGGCTAAAAATTCTTCTCTGCTCTCCCCAAAGACGTTTACCAGGATGGGACCCTTTATTTTGGCCAAGAGGGAAGGCAGGATCTTTTCCCGGAAGACTTTTACCCCCGGGTTTTCGAGCCCGATGGCGTTAATCAGCCCGCAGGGGGTTTCGGCCAGGCGGGGAGGCGGGTTCCCTGGCCTGGGGTTTAAAGAAATCCCTTTAGTGACCACCCCACCCAGAACGGAAAGATCCAGGTGGTGCGAAAGCCCCTCCCCGAATCCCCAGGTCCCTGAGGCCAGCAACAGGGGGTTTTTCAGAGTAAGTGGTCCCACCTGCACGGAAAGGTCGGGCATAAGACCTTTTTAGCACAGCCTGGCCTCATTTACCACGTCAAACGGTCAAATACGCGGTACTGTAGAGCCTCAAGGAGGTGAGGGGCGCGGATATTTTCCTCTCCGGCAAGATCCGCGATGGTGCGAGCAATTTTGAGCAGGCGGTAGTAGGCCCTGGCCGAAAGATTTAACTTGCGGGCCGCCTTGTCCAGCAGGGCCCTTTCTTCCGCCTTAAGGGAGCAAAAATGCTTGAGCTCCTTGGTCCCCATTTGCGCGTTGGTCCGTCCTGGCCCCAAGCGTTTTTCTTGCCGTTTACGGGCCGCCAAAACCCTTTCCCGGACCCGGGCCGTGGTTTCTCCCGGGCGTTGTTGGGAAAGATCATCATAATCTACCGCCGGCACTTCCACCTGAAGATCGATCCGGTCCAGCAGGGGGCCGGAGAGTTTGTGGCGGTAACGCCGCACCTCCTGCGGGGTGCACTGACAGACGCGCTGTTTGCTCCCGAAATAACCACAACGACAGGGATTCATGGCGCAGAGGAGTAAGAATCGGGCGGGGTAGGTGACCGTAAGCTGGGCCCGCGCGATGGTGATCTCCCCGGCCTCAAGGGGTTCCCTGAGGGTCTCAAGGGTGTTGCGCCGAAACTCCGGCAATTCATCCAGGAAAAGGACCCCGTTATGTGCCAGCGAAATTTCCCCGGGGCGGGGAGGGTTTCCGCCCCCGATGAGGCCGGCATCTGAAATACTGTGGTGCGGGGCCCTAAAAGGCCTCTGCCAGACCAGAGGGTTTTCCCGGTTCAGGAGGCCCACCACGCTGTAGATCTGGCTCGTCTCAAGGGCCTCCTGGTGGTTTAAGGGGGGCAAAAGACCGGGAAGCCTCCTGGCCAACATGGTCTTTCCGGCGCCCGGGGGCCCGATAAAGAGTAAATTGTGCCCTCCGGCAGCGGCTATCTCCAGGGCCCTTTTGGCCTGTTCCTGCCCCACCACTTCGGCCAGGTCTGGGCCTTTTTCTTCGGGCTTTACGGATGCGATGGCCGGCACTTTCTCCTGCCCCAGGCCTGTTACCGCCTTGGCCAGATGGCTGGCCCCCAAAACGGGTAGATCCCTGGCTAAAGCCGCTTCCGGGACGTTTTCCGCCGGACAGACCAGAGAAAGCTTTGCCCTTTTGGCCTTCAAGGCTACCGGCAGGACCCCGGAGACCGGCTTTAACCGTCCG
>DROK01000137.1 GCA_011321895.1 Thermodesulfatator atlanticus | reverse complement strand
GGCCTCGGCAGGAATTTCCTTCTCCACCCCGTCTTTAAGGACCCGGGCCGTAGGGGGAACAAGTTTTAGGAGCTTTCTTACCGCGTCGGTGGCCCGCCCCCGGGCCTTCACTTCCAGATAGCGTCCCAGCAGGACGAAGGCGATAATCATTACCGCCGAATCAAAGTAAACGTGAAGGGGTAGACCCGCCTGGCGAAAGATGTTCGGGAAAAAGGTCACCGAAGCCGAATAGAGGTAGGCCGAAAGGGTGCCCAAAGAGACCAGGGTATTCATATCCGCGCTGCGGTGGCGCAAGGCCTTTAAGGCCCGTCCCAAAAATTCAGCACCGGCGTAAAATTGGACCGGGGTGCTCAGGGCCAAAAGGAGCAGGTGCCGGGTTTCCAGAGAGAGCTTGGTCACCCAGGGGAAAAGCCGGGGCATGGAAAAGACAAACACCAAAGGGGCCAAGGACCAGGCCACCCAAAGTTTTCTTTTAAGGTCTTTGAGACGGGTTTCTTCAACCCTTTCGGCCGGGAGGGCCTCGGTTAAAAGCCCCAGGAATTCATATCCTTCCTCTTCCACCGCTTGCCTGAGATCCGCCAGCCCGATGAGAGCGGTGTCGTAAACCACGGTGGCTGTGCCGGTGGCCAGGTTGACCTGTGCCTCTTTGACCCCGCTAAGCCTCTTTAGGGCCTTTTCGATACGGGCCACGCAGGCCGCACAAGTCATGCCCCCGATGCGCACCGTTACCTTCTCGATCCCCCCGGAAAGGGGCTTTAATTCGTAACCTTCCTCCTTGACCCGTTCTACCAGCGAAGAAATTTCAAGCCCCGGTTCCGGGACCACCCGGGCGGTGGCGGTGGCAAAGTTGACCTGGGCCTCCTTGACCCCCTTGGTCTCCTTCAAGACCTTTTCCACCCGGGCCGCACAGGCCGCACAACTCATACCTTCCACCCGGAAAAAGAGCTCCGGCCCGGAACTTTTTTCTGGAGGGACGGGCCTCGCCTCCGGCAGAGGACAGGAGGTGGGACAGGAGTCTTTAGCCATCATTCACGCACCACCTGATAGCCTGCTTCGGCAATGACTTTCGCCACTTCTTCCAAAGATAATTCAGGGGGAGCTTCAAAGGTGGCCTCTCCCGTGCTCAGGGAAACCTTTACGTTGGTGACCCCGGGCAGGCTCTCCAGGGCCTTGGTCACCCTCTTGACACAATGTTCACAACTCATACCGGCGATCTTTATTCTGCGCATAAGCCACTCCTTTCTATATTGTGGTCATCAAACAATCGACATCGTTATTTATTACTTACGTACATGCATCCACCCCCCAGTCATTGCGACCCCTGTCGTGGTTAAATCATCACGACAGGGGGAAGCAATCCCTGGAGATCGCCACCCCCCTCTACGCATTTTTAAAGCGTAGAGGGGGGCCTCGCGATGACTAACGAGGGTTTGTGATGACAATAAGTACGATTAAGCTTGTCGGCTTGAAATGCTCTCATTAATGAAATCACTTCGTCTCCTTTTCCGTTAGTTTGATATTAATAGTATGCTAAGGGGCAGCCGCTCCTGAAAAGACCTTAAAGCAACCACGAAAAATTACTTAATTAAAGTATTTTTAATTACTAGGATAAAACCGGAAACTGGCATGTCAATCTTAAAGGAAGAAAAAAAGATCCTCTGTCTGGCGCCCATGGCCGGGCTTACCCACGCGGCCTTTCGGGAACTGGTGGCCGTATACGGCGGTTGTACCCTGTTTTTTACCGAAATGTTGAACGTAAGGGCCATCGTATTTCAGAACCCTGCCAAAGACCCTTATCTCGTTACAGGGCAAAGGGACCGCCCCTTAAGGGCCCAGCTGGTGGGGCGTGAGCCGGAACTTTTCGCCCGGGCGGTCAAGAGACTTGAAGAATCCTTTGCTTTTGAGGGCTACGACGTAAATTTCGGCTGCGCCCGGGGAGCCATCCAGCGGTACGGCTGGGGGGTGGCCCTGATGAAAGAGCCCGGGTTGGCGGCGGAGATCATAGCCGCAGTCAGGGAAAATACCACCAAACCCGTTAGCGCCAAACTAAGGAGCGGCTTCAGACACGAGCCCGACCAGCTGCTCCGTTTCGTGGATGCCTTGATAAAGGCCGGGGTGGACCAGATCACCCTGCATCCCCGGGCTGCGGACGAAGGTTTTAAGCGTCCGCCCCGCTGGGAAGAGATCAAACTCCTCAAAGAGGCCTTTTCCCTGCCGGTGATCGGAAACGGCGACGTGTTTGGTCCGGAAGACGCCCTACGACTCCTTGAATCCACCGGCTGTGACGGAGTGATGATCGGGCGGGCGGCACTTTT
>DROK01000136.1 GCA_011321895.1 Thermodesulfatator atlanticus | reverse complement strand
TAGCTTCCAAGCGCCTTCCCGAAGGTACCAAGCAAGAGGTCCACCTCCCCGAGCCTTCCCTCTTCCTCGCTCAGACCAAGGCCCTTTTCCCCGAAGACCCCCAGGGCGTGGGCCTCATCCAGCAGGAAAAAAGCCTCATAGCGCTCTTTAAGTTCACAGAGGGGGGCAAGCTGGGCCTTGTCGCCGTCCATACTGAAAACGGACTCAGAGATGATGAGGGCCCTCCGGTAGCGGAACCGGTGCTTTTTAAGCAGCCCTTCCAGGGCCTCGTAATTTAAGTGGGGGTAGCGAAAAAAGGCGGCCCCGGAAAGCCTGGCCCCGTCGATAATGCTGGCGTGGACCAGCTTATCCGCAAAAATGACGTCTTTGCGGCCACAAAGGGCCGAAATTATCCCCAAATTGGCGGTATAACCGGAAGAAAAGACGAGGGCCGGACGTTTGAAAAGGGCCGTAAGCAACTCTTCCACCTGCTCGTACCAGAAATGGTTTCCGGAAAGGAGTCTCGCCGCCCCGGCCCCGGTGGGCGCTGAGGCCAGCTCTGCCAGAATTTCCTCAAGCCTGAGCCTGGTCGTTAGCCCCAGATAGTCGTTTGAAGAGAGGTTGAGCAGCCTGCGACCCCCGACGTAAACATAGGGGCCTTCTTTTTTCTCAATGTTTTTTAGTTGCCTGAATCGCCCCTGCCTTTTCAGTTGGGCAAGCTCTTGGCTTAGCTCCGGCCAGTCTTTCACCCGCTTTTGAAACCCCCTTTGAGGGTTTTTCTGATCACTTCCCGGCTCAAGGTCAAAATTTCTTCCACTTCCGCTTCGGTGACGCAAAGGGGCAGGAACCAGTAGATCACGTCTCCCAGCGGGCGCAAGACCAGCCCTTCCTCCAGGGAATTCATATAGATCTTGAAACCAAGCCTTTTCTCCACGGGAAAGGGCTCTTTTCGGTCTTTGTCCGCTACCAGCTCCACCGCCCCCACGTAACCCACAAAACGCACGTCTCCCACGTAGGGTTCTTCGGCAAACAGGTCGGTTAGCAGGCGGTGAAAACGGGCCCTGACTCCCTTACCCCGGGCGAGGGGATCTTCTTCTTTAAAAATCTTTAAGTTTTCGATGGCCACCGCGCAACAAAGGGGATTAGCGGTAAAAGAATGGCCGTGGTAAAAGGTCTTCCCTTCGAGATAATCCGCGTAAAAGGCCCGGTAAACTTCTTCCGTGGTCACCGTTAAGGCAAGCGGCAGGTAGCCTCCTGTAAGACCTTTGGCCAGACAAATTAGGTCCGGCACCACCCCGGCCTGTTCAAAGGCGAACATGGTGCCTGTCCGCCCAAAACCAGTGGCCACTTCGTCAAAGATCAAAAGGACCTGGTATTTCTCCGTGAGTTCCTTTAAGGCCTTAAGGTAGGCCGCAGGGTAGACCAGCATCCCCCCGGCAGCCTGAAGCCGGGGCTCAAGGATGACCGCACAAACCTCCTGGTGATGGCGGGTAAGGATCTCCTCAAGCCCTTGAAGGCAGCGGAGGCTACATTCATGCTCCGCTGAAAGGGTAAGCGAAGGGCCTTCTTCGCACCGGTAACAATAAGGACTGGGGGCCCGGAAGGTTTCAAAGGTTAGGGGTTTGTAAAGTTTGAAAAAGAGGTCCACCCCGCCCACGCTTACCGCCCCCAGGGTGTCTCCGTGATAGGCGTTTTCCAGACAAACAAAACGGGTCTTTGTCGTAAAACCCTGGTTTTGCCAGTATTGGAAGGCCATTTTCAAGGCCACCTCTACCGCGGTTGAGCCGTTGTCTGAAAAGAAAAAACGGCTTAGCTGGGACGGAAGAAAATCAAGGAGGTGTTTTACGACCCCGGTGGCGTAAGGGTGGGTAAAACCGGAAAAATTTACGTGGTCAAGGAGTTCAAGCTGGCGCTTAAGGGCCTCGTTTAGGCGGGGGTGCAGGTGTCCGTGGATATTGGTCCACCAGGAAGAGATGGTATCGTAAAGGAGTTGGCCCTCGATGGTTTTAAGGCGCGTCCCCCTGGCCTCTACGATGACCGGAGGGTCCCGGTCTTCGTAATCCTTCATCTGGGTAAAGGGGTGCCAGACGTGTTTGCGGTCAAGGGCCAGGATTTCTTTCTTATCCCACTTCACCAAAAGCCCCTTCTTCAAAATTGTGTCTAAAAGTGTTAACCCAAAAAAAGACCCGCTAAAAGGGGCGCCGATGAAAAAGCTCGAAAAATTAATCGCCTGTGCCAGCGGCCGGGAGCCGGCGGACTGCCGCCTGACCGGGGCCAAAGTCTTTGACGTATTCACGGGCCAATTTTACGAAGAAGACCTTTATCTGGCCGGGGGCGTCATCCTTGGCCGCGCCCCCAGGCCAGCCCGCAAGACCCTTGATCTCTCAGGGCTTTACCTCCTGCCGGGCTTTATCGAGGCCCACGTGCACCTGGAAAGTTCTTACCTGAACCCCCAAGAATTTGCCCGCCTGCTGATAAGTCGAGGGACCACCACCGCGGTATGCGACCCCCATGAAATCGCCAACGTCCTTGGCCTGGAAGGTCTGGAATACCTGCTCTGTGAAGGAAAAAAGACCCCTTTGTCCCTTTATTTCATGGTGCCTTCCTGTGTGCCCGCCGCGCCTTTCGGGACCCCGGGAGCGGTCCTTTCCGCCGAGGAGGTAGGGGCCCTTCTTAAAAGGAGGGCCTT
>DROK01000135.1 GCA_011321895.1 Thermodesulfatator atlanticus | reverse complement strand
TTTTAATTTCTTCCCAGGAGAGGGTTTTTATCGTCCCGGGAGGGCTTTTCGCCAGAAGGAAATCTACCACGATGAGGGCCTTTTTTTCCCGGAAGAGGTCAAGGATTCTAAGGCCCAGACAACCTCCGTCTATCAGTTCTACCGAAGGAGGTAAGGAATGAAAGGTCTTCAAGTAACGTATAAAATGTACGCCAAAACCTTCGTCTCCCAGCAGCAGATTTCCCAGGCCAACCACGGCTATTTCAAAATTTTGAAGTTTCCTAGGCCTTTGCATAAGAATTTTTAAAGAAAGTTATTACAAGTACAAGCCCATAAATGTGAAAAAAATCCTTTACTTTTAGCCAAGAATAACCTATAACGAGGATAAGGTCAAAAATAATTTTTAGGAGGGCCCTAATGAGCCGGTTATTTGCCAATGGCCTGATGAAGCTCCGTCGTAGGGATTTTTTGAAAGCAGCCACCATAGCTACGGCGGCGATGGGGTTGCCTGCAAGCATGGTGGACAAAGTGGCGGCTGCTCTAAAGTCACCGGCCAGGCCGCCCGTCATCTGGCTCCATTTCATGGAGTGCACCGGGTGTACGGAGAGTCTTTTGCGTACCTCTCACCCTGACGTGGCCACACTCATTCTCGATCTTATTTCTCTGGAATATCACGAGACCTTGATGGCGGCGGCAGGGAAACAAGCAGAGGAGAACCTCAGGCGGGCGGTAGAGAAATACCGGGGCAAGTTCATTTGCGTGGTGGAAGGTGGTATCTCGACCAAAGACGGAGGGGTTTACTGCAAGATTGGCGGGCGGACGGCCCTTGAAATCTTAAAACATGTCTCAGCGGATGCCTCAGCCGTTATTGCGGTTGGGACCTGTGCTGCCTTTGGTGGCATTCAGGCCGCCGCGCCCAATCCTACCGGGGCCGTTGGGGTAAGGGATATTGTCAAAGACAAGCCCATCATCAATATTCCGGGCTGTCCGCCAAACGGCTACAACATTTTGGCCACCATAGTTTATATCCTTACCTTCAATAAATTCCCCGAGCTTGATGAACTGAATCGGCCCAAGTTTGCCTACGGTCGCCGTATTCATGACCATTGTGAGCGGCGTCCTCATTTCGACGAAGGCCGCTTTGTGGAGCAATTCGGGGATGAAGGACATAAAAAAGGTTACTGTCTTTACAAGGTTGGCTGTAAAGGGCCGGTTACCTATGCCAATTGTCCTACTCAGCGTTTTTGTGACGTAGGGGTCTGGCCGGTGGCCGCGGGGCACGGCTGTATCGGCTGCACTGAGCCCAACTTCTGGGACAACATGATCCCCTTCTACGAGCACGTACCGGGAGTGGAAGTCCCCGCTGGTCAGGGAATTGTAGGTAAAGCGGAAAGAATCGGCAAGTTTGCCATAGGTGCCGCGGCTGCAGGAATTGCCATCCACGCCGCTGCCGGTGTTATCAAAAAAGCCACCACTAAAGAGAAGGAGGAATAAACCATGGCCAGGAGAGTAACGGTAGATCCGATTACCCGGATTGAAGGCCATTTGAGGATAGACGTAGAAGTGGACGGAGGCCGGGTGACCAATGCTTGGTCCTCAGCTCAGATGTGGCGGGGGATAGAAGTTATTTTAAAAGGGAAGGATCCGCGGGACGCCTGGGCCTTTACCCAGCGTATCTGCGGGGTCTGTACTACGGTGCATGCCCTGGCCTCAGTGCGGGCGGTGGAAAACGCCCTGAATCTTGAAATACCTATAAACGCTCAATACGTAAGGAACATCATTCTGGCCGCCCACGCCTTACAAGACCACATCGTTCATTTTTATCATCTCTCTGCCCTTGACTGGGTGGATGTAGTTTCCGCCCTCAAGGCGGATCCCAAAAAGACGGCGGCGCTGGCCCAGGCCCTTTCTCCCTGGCCCGGGAACAGTGTCACCCGGTTTGAAGAGGTCAAAGAGCGGCTTAAGGCCTTTGTGGAAAGCGGCCAGCTTGGTCCCTTTGAAAACGGCTATTGGGGCCACCCGGCGATGAAGCTTCCCCCAGAGGCCAACCTCATGGCGGTTTCTCACTATCTTGAGGCCCTGGAATACCAGTATAAGGTCAACCAGATCGTGGCCATTTTTGGCGGCAAAAGCCCCCATATCCAGACCTTCGTGGTGGGAGGGGTGGCGCTGGCCATTAACCCGGACAATGAGGCCACCCTGAATATGGAAAGGCTCCTTTGGGCTAAAAAGCTCTTTGAAGAGGTCAAAAAATTCGTCCACGAAGTTTATCTCCCTGATGTTATTGCTATAGGAGCTTTGTATGCGGATTGGCTCAAGTATGGCGCTGGAGTGACAAACTATCTGGCCGTACCGGATATGCCCCTTGATACCAAGGGAGAAAGCTTCGACCTACCCGGTGGGACGATTTTTAACGGTGACCTGGAAAGCGTAAAACCCATCACCAGTTTTAATGATCCTTATTTCCGCGACAACGTGGCTGAGTGTATTGCCCATTCGTGGTATCAAGGAGATTGGACCAAACATCCCTGGGAGGAGGAAACTGTCCCCCATTACACCGATTTTCAGCCCCGCGGGAAGTATTCCTGGGCCAAGGCGCCTCGTTTTAAAGGCGAACCCATGCAGGTGGGACCCCTGGCGCAGGTGCTGGTGGGTTATGCCTTGGGGCATGAATTGACCAAAAAATGGGTGGATTACTCTTTAAAACGGCTCTCTCAGATCGCGGGGGCAAAGGTTCCTCTTAAAGCCTTACAATCTACTCCTGGCAGACATCTGGCCCGGGCCATCAGGTCTGCTATGCTCGCCGAACTTGGGCCTAAGCACCTCGACCTCCTTATTAAAAATATCGGTCAGGGAGATCTTGAAATATTCAATCCTCCGGACTTTCCCAAGGGGGTGCTCAAGGGTTTTGGTTTCCATGAGGCCCCGCGGGGGACCCTTTCCCACTGGGTGGTGATAGAAGACGGGCGTATCGCCAATTACCAGTGTGTGGTCCCCTCCACCTGGAACGTGAGCCCGCGGGATGATAAAGGCCAGATGGGGCCTTACGAGGCCTCTTTGATTGACAACCCTATCGCTGATCCGGAAAGGCCCCTTGAGGTCTTGCGCACCATCCATTCCTTTGACCCCTGTATCGCCTGCGCGGTCCATGTTTTGAACCCGGAAAAGAAAGAAATCGTCAAAGTAAAGGCCCTTTAGAGGAGGCTTAAAATGAGAGTTTACCGTCGGGTCAAAGTTTGGAGCGTCTTATTAAGACTTTACCATTGGGCCTTTGCCCTCTCGATTATCACCCTTTTTCTGACCGGCTACTATATCCATAACCCCTTTGCTTTGGGTCCTTGGGAGGGTACACCTACCAACTTTTTGATGGCTGAAGTGCGTTTCGTACATTTTGTGGCGGGTTATGTTTTCATTGCCGCTTTGTTGGTCCGTATTTACCTCCTCTTTTTTGGTAACCAATACGAACGCTTTACGGATTTCATAATTTTCCGCCCCCGGAATCTGGTACGCCTTTTCCATACCGTTAGAGCTTATCTTTACCTGGGAGAACACGAATCTTACGGGGGGCACAATCCCCTTGCCGGAACGGTCTATCTCTGTGTTTTGGTCTTGAGCGTTTTTATGGCCTTAAGCGGTCTTTTCATGCTTTACCCGGAAGGTGGCCTTTGGGCTTCTTGGGGAGTAACCCTTTTCGGGACGCAACAAATCGCAAGACTTTTCCACTATCTTCTCTTCTGGGTCTATCTCATCTTTGTAATGATCCACGTCTATCTGGTGGTCTGGAATGATATCTTTGGCAGCGAAGGGATTATTTCGGGCATCTTTTCCGGGAGAAAATTTCTCAGGACATAGTTTTAAAAGGGGCTCGTCTTTTCGATGAGCCCCTCGGCCTTCTTCAGGTCTTCCCGGAAATTAATGTTAAAAAAACTCAGCCCTTTCTCGTCCCATTCTCGCCAGACTCTTTCCGGGATAACGAGGCTTTTGGTCTTCGCAACCAATTCTTTTAAAGTGCCATTTTCTATTGTGGTGGCCTTTG
>DROK01000134.1 GCA_011321895.1 Thermodesulfatator atlanticus | reverse complement strand
TGGTCTTCTCTGGGGACGATTTTACCGCCTACCCCACCATGGCCCTCGGCGGAGTGGGGGTCATCTCCGTGGCCTCCAACGTGATGCCCAAAGAGATGGCAGACATGATGAACGCCTGTCTCAAGGGAAACTGGGACAAGGGCCGGAAACTCCACTTCAAACTCTATAACCTTTTTAAGGCCATGTTCATCGAGACCAACCCGGTACCAGCCAAAACGGCGCTTCATTTAATGGGGATCATCGACACCGCGGAAGTCAGGCTTCCTCTGGCCCCCATGAGCGAAGCCAACGTGGAAAAACTCAAAGGCATCCTGGCCGAGTACAAATTACTTTAGGAGGGAGACCGTGGTCAAAGCCATCGTTGCCGGTGCGGCGGGCCGCATGGGGACCCGCATCATCCATAACATCGTTAAGACCGAAGGCATAGAATTGGCCGCTGCCTTTGAGCGGCCAGACAGCCCTGCGGTGGGAAAGGACGTAGGGGAAGTGGTGGGGCTCCCCAAGATGGGCATCATCGTGGAGGACAGTCTGGAAAAAGTCATCACCAAGGGCGACGTAATCATCGATTTTACCTTTCACGAGGCCTCCCTGAACCACGCCCGTATCAACGCGCGCTACGGGAAGGCCATGGTCATTGGCACCACCGGGTTCAAGAAAGAAGAGCTGGCCGAAATCCATGAGCTGGCGCGCCAGCATTTCCCCCTGGTGCAGGCCTACAACATGAGTCTGGGCATAAATCTCCTCTACAAGCTGGTGGAGATGGCCACCAAGGTCCTGGGGGAGGACTTTGACATAGAAATCGTGGAGGCCCACCACCGCATGAAAAAGGACGCCCCCAGCGGCACGGCCATCGCGCTGGCCAACGTCATCGCCAAGACCCTGGGGTGGGACGAATCCTCCTTTCGCTTCTGCCGGGAAGGGATCATCGGGGAACGCCCCAAAAAGGAAATCGGGATCCAGACCATCCGGGCCGGAGAAATCGTCGGGGAACATACCGTGTTGTTTGCAGGCACCGGGGAACGCATAGAGTTGACCCACCGGGCCGCCAGTCGGGATACCTTCGCCCGGGGTGCAGTCAAGGCGGCGATCTGGATCGTGGGCAAGGCCCCGGGGGTATACGATATGCACGACGTCCTGGGGCTGAAATAAAAAAAATTCAGCGGCTAAAATTTGCAAAAACCGGGGCCTCCGTTTAAGCTTTAGCCAAAGCGCTAAAAAGGGGTGATTTTTTATGGGTGGTCGTTCACGTAAATCCGCCTTGAGACAAAAACTGGCCAAATATTACCGGGAAAGAGAAAACCCCCTGGCTTTAGGTTTTTTGCAAGAAGAGATCATCCGTTTGAACAAAGAACGGATGGAAATTCTTAACGAAAACATGCGCCTCCTGATGGAAAGGCAGGAGGAAATTCCCAAAGAAGGCGAAGAGGGAGAAAACGTCTCCCGCTTAGTAATCCGCAAGTTCGGCAGCGAACCTGACAAAAAGTTTATTAACCGGGCCTTTTACGAAGCCCTCTACCCCATCACCCTGGAATACCAATGCATCCCGCTACACGCCATCTTTATCTGGTATTTGCAGGCCCTTGAGATGGTCTACGGGGAGAAGCTGAACCAGGCCCATTTCAACCGTTTGCAGAAGTGGATCAGGCGCTGGCTCACCAATATGACCGAAGAAGACAATATGAAGCTCAAAAGCGAGATTATTACCTGGATCTTGAATAAATTTGCCTAAACCAGAAGGGGAGGGCTCCCTCCCCTTTTTATTCCTCACCTTCCCCGAAGAACTTCCTTTGACGGGCCCGCTGGTAGACCTTTATGGCACAATATTCCCCACACATGGTGCAGGCCCTGCCTTTGGAGACACCTCCTTCAAGGCGGTAACGTCTGGCCTTTTCAGGATCGATGGAAAGCTTGATTTGGGCCTCCCAGTCCAGCTGGGCCCGGGCCTTGGCCATGGCCACGTCCTGCTCAAAGGCACCAGGGACCCCCTTAACGATATCCGCGGCGTGACCAGCGATCCGGGCGGCGATAACCCCTTCCCGCACGTCTTCCACCGTGGGAAGCCGTAAATGTTCCGCCGGCGTTACGTAACACAGGAAATCCGCCCCGGCGGCGGCGGCTACCGCACCCCCGATGGCGCAACCAATGTGGTCGTAACCAGGAGCGATATCGGTGACCAGGGGCCCCAAGACGTAAAAGGGGGCACCGTGGC
>DROK01000133.1 GCA_011321895.1 Thermodesulfatator atlanticus | reverse complement strand
GTTCTTCCTTATCGGTAACATGGGGGATGATGGGGTCCACCCTGGCTGCGGGTTTAAGCCCCAGGGAGGCGGCTTTTTCCATTTGTCTGAGGCGCAAAAAAGGGGAAGCGGTGTAAGGCTCAAAGTGGCCATGATAGGTTAACGACAGGCTCACCAGGCCGAAACGAGGCCTTACCAGATCGGGAAAATCCCGGAATAAGTCCCAGAATTCTTTGGTTATACGGCCCTTGGTCAGGAAGGAGATGGTTATTCCGTGGTTTAAGAGCAATTTCAGGGCTTTAAAGGCCACAGCCAGGATCTCGGGATGAGGCTGGAATAGATCACTGGCCGTAGAGAAGGTGACCACCGCGGGAAGGGTGCCCCGCCTTTTTGAAAGGGAGATCTCATCGGCCAAACGGGTTACTAAATTGTCGTAGAGGTGTACTTCCCTGGTGGGGGTTTCGGGAAAGACACGGGCGTAGCAATAGACACAGCGGTGGAGACATCCCCGGGTGAGGTTGACGCTTGGTACCCCTTTCAAACAGCCAAAAGCCGGTTTTTTGAGCACCTTAGTCCGGCGCTCAACCCTTTTGACAGGGATCATATCTCTTAGCTAAGGTTAGGTTATGTCTTTAAAGATAACTTTTCCTTCCGGGGTTACCACGTGGGTCTTTTTGCCCCCTTTGGTGGCCCTGTTTCTGGCTTTTTTTGGGGCCATGGCCGGGGTGACGGGCGCCTTTCTCCTCCTGCCCTTTCAGATGAGTGTGCTGGGCTACACGGCCCCCGGGGTTTCCGGGACCAATTTTCTTTACAATATCTTTGCCATCCCGGGGACCATCTGGCGTTACGCCCGGGAAGGGCGCCTTAACTGGCCTCTGGCCCTTACCATTTCGCTGGGGAGCCTGCCCGGGATCGGTTTGGGTTATTTCATCCGGGTAAGATATCTGGCTGACCCCACCCGTTTTAAGCCCTTTGCCGGGCTGGTCCTCCTTTATCTGGCGGTAAGGCTTGGTTTTGACCTCAAACGCAAGGGGCTGGCAAGGCCCCCTTTAAAGGCCAAGATCCATACCCTTTCCTTTAGTATGAAAGAAGCGTGTTTTGAGTTCGCCGGACGGGTCTACGCCTTCCCCCCCTGGCAGGTCTTTTTACTCTCCCTCCTGGTAGGGGTGGCCGGTGGGGCTTACGGGATCGGAGGAGGGGCTATTCTTGCCCCCTATTGCGTGGGGGTGCTTAAGCTTCCGGTCCATACCGTGGCAGGCGCTTCCCTTTTCGGCACGCTGGTCTGTTCGGTAGCAGGGGTCATTTTTTATACCCTGGGGCTGGGAGCAGGAGGCCTTGCCACCCGTCCGGATTTTCTCCTGGGTTTCCTCTTCGGGCTCGGTGGCCTGGCCGGGGGTTACCTGGGGGCCCGCACGCAGAAATTCGTCCCCGAACGTCCCATAAAATGGGGCCTTTTCCTGGTAGTCTCCGCGGTGGCCCTGAGGTATTTGAGCCTGATATTTCGTTAAAATACTATTTTAAAAAAGATTTAAATTAGCTCTTCAACATCTGGCATTTTCATGGTAAGTAATGCCGGAAGTTGCGCTTCGGCGATTAGCGTGAGAGGAGGTCATTATGCCGAAATGGAACCCTGAAAGGAGATTACTTGACCACGAACATACCAAGTTTTGGCGTCATCGGTTGCAGGACGTGGAAGAGCCCAACCTGATGAAAGAGATTTTCCCTTATGATGACGTCCCCCTTACGGATTTTGACCACAAATACGTAATGCCCATGCCGGCTAAAGAATACTGGATCACGGACACCACCTTCCGTGACGGCCAGCAGGCCCGTCCTCCCTATACGGTGGAACAGATCGTTACCCTTTTTGATTTCTTACACAAACTCTCCGGGCCCAAAGGGGTAATCCGGCAGGCAGAATTTTTCCTCTACACCAAAAAGGACAAAGAAGCCGTCGAGAAGTGCCTTGAGCGGGGTTATCAATTCCCGGAGGTTACCGGCTGGATCAGGGCCAAGGCCGAAGATTTGAAGCTGGTCAAGGAAATGGGCTTGAGGGAGACGGGCATCCTCACCTCCTGTTCTGATTATCACATCTTCTTGAAGCTCAAAAAAGACCGGCGCCAGGCCTTGAACGATTATCTGGCCATCGTGAAGGCCGCTTTAGAACTCGGCATTGTGCCCCGTTGCCATTTTGAAGACGTTACCCGGGCCGACATCTTTGGCTTTGTGGTCCCCTTTGCGATCGAGCTCATGAAGCTGCGGGAAGAATCGGGGATCGATATCAAGATTCGCCTCTGTGACACCCTGGGGCTGGGGGTACCTTATCCCGGGGCGGCCCTTCCTAGGAGTGTGCCCAAACTGGTCCGGGTCCTCATCGAGGAGGCCGGGGTGCCCGGGGAGCTGCTGGAATGGCACGGGCACAACGATTTTTACAAGGCGGTGATCAACGCCTCCACCGCCTGGCTTTATGGTTGTGCGGCGGTGAACTGCACCCTCCTGGGCTACGGCGAACGGACGGGGAACACCCCGCTTGAGGCCATGATTTTTGAATACATTTCCCTGCGGGGGACGCACAACGGGGTTGATACCACGGTAATCACCGATATCGCCGATTATTACCGGAAGGAACTGGGGGACAAGATCCCGCCCAACCAGCCCTTTGTGGGTTCGGAATTTAACGCCACCAAGGCCGGTATCCATATCGACGGGCTCCTCAAAAACGAAGAGATTTACAACCCCTTCAACACCCAGAAACTGCTCAAAAGGCCCATCGGGATCATCATTACGGACAAAAGCGGTACCGCCGGCATCGCCTACTGGATCAATACCCACTTTGGCCTGGAAGGGGAACAACGCATCGATAAGCGTCATCCGGGAGTGGCCAAGATATACAAACAGATAATTAAACAATACGAGGCCGGCCGGATCACACCCATCTCCAACGAGGAGATGATGCATCTGGTCAGGCGTTACATCCCCGAACTCTTTGTCTCTGAACTTGACCGCATGAAGGAAAAGGCGGCCAAGCTCTTGGTGGAGCTGGTGGAAAAGCTGGTGGAGCGGCCAGAGATTCGGTCCATGGATCCCCAAAAGATCGTACCGGTGCTGCGGGAGGTCCTGGAAGAATACCCCTATATTCAGTTTATCTACGTGGTGAACCAGGAGGGCAGACGCATCACGCCCCTGGTGACCCACCTGGAAGACAAGGCCCGTTACGAACACCTCCTCAAAGAAGAAGATTATTCGGATCGCACCTGGTTCATCATGCCTTTTAAGACTGGCAAGGTGTACGTGACCGATTTTTACACCTCAAAGATCACCGGCGCCCTTTGTCTTACCGTAGCCGGGCCGGTCCGAAACGAGTACGAAGAAATCGTAGGGGTCCTCGGGATGGACATCCGTTTCCAGGACCTTTTGAAGATGGAAGACGAAGAAGAGGAACAGGAATAGGAGAGGGGGCTGCCCCCTCTCCCCCTATTGGGGGAAGAACTTATATTCCCAGGGTAACAGGTCCTGGTCTTCGTTTACCGAGGCCTCGAAAGCAAAGCGTTTTTCGATCTCTTCCAGGAATTCTATTTCTTCCCCGGTCAGGACTTCGGCAATTTCCGGGTGGACCTTGATGATTACGGTCTTGCCCTTGACGTGGGGGCCCATGCGCTCAAGGCGCCTTAAGATTTCGTAACAGATGGTCCTTTTGCTTTTGGTATATCCGTCTCCCTGACAGAAGGGGCATGACTCCAGCAGGAGGTCATAGAGGCTTTCCCGTCTCCTTTCCCTGGTCATTTCAATGATGCCGAATTCAGACATGGGCCGGACGTTGGTCTTGGCCCGGTCCCTTTTGAGATAGTTTTGGAGGGCTTCAAAGACCTTCTGGCGGCTTTCGGCCTTCTGCATGTCGATGAAATCGATGATGATGAGCCCGCCGATGTTTCGCAGGCGGAGCTGGTAGGCGATCTCTTTGGCGGCTTCCAGGTTGGTGCGCAGGATGGTTTCTTCCAGGTTGGTTTCTCCTACGTAGCGTCCGGTATTTACGTCGATGGCGGTGAAGGCCTCGCAGGGTTCGATTACGATAAACCCCCCTGATTTGAGCCACACTTTACGGGAGAGCAGGCGGTTAAGGTCTATTTCGATACCGTAGGCCTCAAACAAAGAGGGCGGGCCTTCGTGTAATTTGATACAGCCCTTAAGGTGAGGGGCCATGTGGTCCAGGTAAGAGAGGATCTTTTCGTAAACCTGGCGGTGGTCTACCACCAGAAAAGAGACTTCTTTCACCAGGAGGTCGCGCACCGCCCGCAGGCTTATGTCCAGTTCTTCGTAAATTAAGGCCGGGGCGGTGGTTTTTTCGGCCTTTTTCTTGATGTCTTCCCAGAGGGAGAGCAAAAAGTTCATTTCTGTCTTTAATTCTTCCGGGTGGGCTTCCTGGGCCACGGTCCTTGCGATCCAGCCGGTCCCCGGGGGGCGTAAGGTCTCGATCAGTTCTTTCAAACGCCTTCTTTCTTCTTCAGCGGTGATCTTGCGGGAGATGCCGATGTGGCTCATGGTGGGCAAAAAGACGAGGTAGCGCCCGGGAAGGGTGATGTTGGTGGTCACCCGGGCCCCCTTGTTCCCGACGGGTTCTTTTACCACCTGGACGATGATCTCCTGGCCTGCTTTAAGCAGGTCCTCGATAGGGGAGCCTTTAAGGTCTTTGCTATTGATCTCTTCCCCGAAAAGGTCTTCAGCCTCGATGAGTCTGGGGCAAAGGTCACCCCCGTAAAGGAAGGCCGTGCGGGAAAGGCCGATCTCCACAAAGGCCGCCCGCATTCCGGGCAGCACCCTTACCACCCGGCCTTTATAAATGTTGCCCACAAAGCCCCTTTCCCGGGGTCTTTCCAGATAAAATTCCACCAGGGTGCCGCTTTCAACCAGCGCCACCCTGGTCTCGTAAGGGGCGTAATTGATCAGTAACTCCGCCATGGGGCTACCAATCCTCTGGCAGGTGTTCCAGGAATTTTTTAATCAACGCCAAAAGCCTTCCCCCGGCCTTCTGGGCGTGGGCGATGATTTCTTCAAGGAGGATGGGCTTAAAATTATCCGGGTCGTTTACGTTGGCAATCACCGACAGACCCAGGACCTCAAGCCCCGCGTGCTTGGCCACGATTACTTCCGGGACGGTGGACATGCCCACGGCGTCGGCCCCGATCAGCCTCAAAAACCGGGTCTCCGCCGGGGTCTCAAGACTCGGCCCGGGCACGGCTACGTAAACCCCCTCCCGCAGATAGGAAATGTCGCCTGAAACCTCTTTTAACAGCCTGCGCCACCGCCGGCTGTAAGCCTCTGAAAGATCCGGAAACCTTGGGCCCCAGTCCTCGATGTTTGGCCCGCGTAAAGGGTTTTCCGGAATGAGGTTGATGTGGTCGGCGATGAGCATGATGTCCCCTGGCTGGTAGGAGAGGTTGAGGCCGCCGGCGGCGTTGGAAATGATGAGCAGCCTGGTCCCCAAAAGGGCCATCACCCTTACCGGAAAGGTGACTTCCCTGGTGGAATAACCTTCGTAATAATGGAAGCGCCCCTGAAAGGCCGCGATCCTCTTTCCGGCTAGCTGCCCTACCAAGAGCCTCCCCTGGTGGCTTTCCACCGTGGCCTGCGGGAAATGGGGGATCTCTTCGTAAGGGATCACGAGCTCTTTTTCCATCTCTTCCGCCACCCCGGAAAGCCCGGTGCCCAGGATCATCATGATCCTGGGGACTTCTTTGACCCTTTCTTTCAGAAAGTCTTTGGCTTTTTCTATTTTTTGCCGGTATTCCTCCGCTGAAAAATTCTGGTTTGTCATCTTCCTCACCTTGCCGAATAGATGAATGTCTCTGTATAATGATAGCCAAATTTCTTGACGGGTATCTGGGGCGTGGCTTTTATCTCCCAAGAAAACCAGGAAGGTCCACTAAAGAACATCGTAGGCCAGAGTGCGGCTATCCGTCGTATCAAAGATCTCATCCTCCAAGTCGCTGATACCGACTTAAGCGTTGTTATATATGGAGAAAGCGGGGTAGGCAAGGAGGTTGTGGCCCGGACCCTTTATGCCTGTTCCCACCGGGCCCGGGGGCCCTTTGTTAAGGTAAATTGCGCGGCTATCCCGGGAGACCTGCTCGAAAGCGAGCTCTTTGGCTACGAACGGGGGGCCTTTACCGGGGCGGAACGGGCCAAACCGGGAAAGTTCGAACTGGCTAACGGGGGCGTGATCTTCCTTGACGAAATAGGGGACCTGCCCCATTCCCTTCAGTCCAAGCTCCTTCAAGTCCTGCAGGACCAGGAATTTTGCCGGCTGGGGGGCCAGCGGGAGATCAAAGTAGACGTCTGGGTAATCTCTGCCACCAACCATGACCTTGAAAAAGAAGTGGAAGAAGGAAAGTTCCGGCAGGACCTATACTACCGCTTAAACGTGATCAAGGTCCACGTCCCGCCGCTTAGGGAACGCAAGGAAGATATTCCGTTACTCTGCGATTATTTTGTTAAGCTTTACCGGAATAAATATAACGTGCCGGATTTTGAGCTCCCTCGCTATCTGCTTGACCTCTTTATGCAATATCACTGGCCAGGCAACGTCCGGGAGCTAGAAAATTATATTAAACGCCTGGTGGTCCTCGGTGATTTTGAAGAAGTCGAGCGGGAGATTCGTAGTTTTCAGCGTGCGTTAAAACCCCAGACCCCTCCTGTCACCGTGGAAGACGAAACCGCCCATAAAATCGCCCTTGAACTGGCCCGGGCGGAACAGGGGCAGGTGGCCCTAAAAGAGGTCAAGAAAAGGGTGGTGGCGCTGGTGGAGAAGAGGATCATCGATATCGTCTTGAGACAGACGGAAGGGAATAAAAGACAGGCCGCCAACCTGCTTGGCATTTCCTATAAAGCTCTCCTCTATAAAATCCGAGAATTTGAAGAGATGGGTCTTTAGGTCTTTTTCAGGAGTCTTTTATGGCGGTTTATCTCATTACCGGTGGAGCGGGTTTTATTGGTTCCAATCTGGCGGAGTTTTTGGTGCGCCAGGGAGAGAAGGTCCGGGTGCTGGACAATCTGGTAAACGGTCGCTACGAGAACCTGGCCTTTCTAGAGACGCTTGCCGGGGCTAAAAAACGTCTCACCTTTATCGAAGGAGACATCTGTGACTTTGAAACCGCCTATGAGGCCTGTAAAGGGGCGGATTACGTGTTACACCAGGCGGCCCTTGGTTCGGTGCCGGCCTCGGTGGAAGACCCTGAGGAATATCACCGGGTGAACGCCACCGGCACGTTGACCTTGTTGCGCGCCGCGGCTAAGGCCGGGGTCAGGCGGCTGGTGTACGCGGGTTCTTCTTCGGCTTACGGTGATACCGGTGAGGAGAAGCCAACCCCCAAGAAAGAAACCGACCGGCCGCAGCCCCTTTCCCCTTACGCCGTAGCCAAACTGGCCGGTGAATATTATTGCCAGATCTTCCCCTCCCTTTACGGGCTAGAGACGGTGGTCCTGCGCTATTTCAACGTCTATGGCCCGAGACAGGATCCGCAATCCCAATACGCCGCGGTGATCCCCAAATTCATTACCGCCCTCCTTAAAGGAGAGCCGGTTACCATCTTTGGAGACGGGGAACAGACCAGGGATTTTATTTACGTGGAAGACGTGGTAAGGGCCAACCTTTTGGCCTGCCAGGCGGACCGGAGGGCCGTAGGGCAGGTGATAAACATCGCTAGCGGGCAGGCGGTCTCCATAAACCAGCTCTACCAGGTAATCACCCGCATTATCGGGACAAACTCCGGCCCCCTTTACGCCCCGCCGCGGGCCGGAGACGTACGCCACTCCCTGGCAGACACCACCAGGGCCAGAGAAATCCTGGGCTTGAAGGAACTTATTCCCCTAGCAGAAGGGCTTAAGCGCACCATTGGCTGGTACCAGGGCCTGCTTTCCTAGGTTTTCTTTTTGGCCAGGTTTCTTTTGATAGATTCTTTCAGTTCCGTAAGGTCGAAGGATTTTACGATGTAATCGTCCGAGGCCCAGGAACTCAGGTCCTGTTTGAATTCCGGGTAGGCCGAACACAGGATAACGGGAAGATGGGGGTGTTTTTCTTTGATCGTGCGCAGGACTTCCAGACCGTTCATCCCCGGCATATTTATATCGAGCACCACCAGATCCGGGGCTTCCTTTTCCACCAATTCCAGGGCTTCAGGCCCACTCATAGCCGAGATCACATCGTAGCCTTCTTCAGCCAGTTCTTCCCGGTAAAGCAGATGGATGCTTTCTTCGTCGTCTACGATAAGGATCTTGGGTTTATTCTCCGCCATTGTGGCCTCCTTCACCTAATTTTATTTCGCGCAAGAAGTGAGCCGCGTCTTCGGGGGTGGTAGGGGTGATGTAGAAACCTGTGCCCCATTCAAACCCGGCGATCTGGGTGAGTTTGGGCAAGATCTCGAAATGCCAGTGGTAATGTTCAAGGTAGGGTTCCCTTAGCGGGGCGGTGTGCAGGACAAAATTATAGGGACAGCGCGGGATAGCGCTCTGCAGGCGTTTCAGGATTTCGGAAAAGATCTCCGCCAGGGCCTGAAACTGGGCGTCGTCAATGGAGCGGTAATCGGAATGGTGTCTTTTGGGGATGACCCACATCTCAAAGGGCTGTCTGGGGGCAAAGGCGCAAATGGCTACAAATTCGTGGTTTTCGCAGACCACCCTGGTCCCGGTTTGCAGTTCCTGGCGGATAATGTCGCAGAAGATGCACCGTTCCTTGTAGTCGTAGTAAAGCTTTGAGCCTTTAAGTTCCTGGGAGACCAGCAGAGGCACGATGGGGAGGGCGATGAGCTGGGAGTGGGAATGCTCAAGCGAAGCCCCCGCCGCCCGTCCCTGATTTTTGAAGATAATCACGTAGCGGAAACGAGAATCCCGGGAAAGGTCTACCATCCGGTCCCGGTAGGCCCAGAAAACCTGAACCAGCCGGTCCAAAGGCATATCAGCCAGGGTTTCGTGGTGGTTAGGGGTCTCAATGATGACCTCGTGGGCCCCTATGCCGTTCATTTTGTCATAAATCCCCTCACCCTCTTTCCAGAGCTCCCCTTCAATGCGCAGGGCGGGGAATTTGTTGGGCACCACCCGCAGGGTCCAGCCCGGGCTATTGGGCGGAGCCCCCGGGGGTCGCCCGTAAGCCAGGACCTCCGGCGGGGTGGTATACTCGTGCCCGGGACACAGGGGACAGAACCCCCCTTTAACCTTTTCTTCTGGAACCACAAAGTCGTGGGGACGTTTCCCCCGTTCTTTGGCGATGATAACCCACCGGCCCACGATGGGGTCCCTTCTTAACTCCGGCATAAGGCCTCCTTCATACCTGCCACATCACTTCCTCAAAGTTTTCGTCTGGTACGGTGAATACCAGGTTTCCACTCCTGGGAATGCGCTCCCTTATGATACCATTTTCGAAAATTTCCAAATAAAAATTTACCTGTTCTCCTACTACAAATCCGAGATTTTCAAAGGGCAGGGCAAGCTCTAGTATTTTTTCAAAGGCAATGCGGCCGGCCTGGGTCCCGTACAGGCGGTAAGGACCTTTGCGTAATTTTAAGGTTCGCTGAATATCTTTGGCCTTCAACCTGAACTCCACTACCGCCTGGTGTTTGGCCCCGGCCAGGGTGACCTTGATGGTCGTTTTCTCAGAAAGATGTTCCAGGATCTTCTTCTTAAAATCAAGGCGGAGGTAGAAATTTTTGAGGTCGAAACCGAAATAAAGGGCCGTGATAAGGCTTTCGCCCAGGTACATGGCCTCCCCCAGGGAAAGGGGGCTGTATTTGCCGGCTCCAATCCATTCAAAGAAAAAAGTCTCATTGCCGTCTATTACCGGAGAAATGAAAGCGGTGGGAATTTCTTCCGGCTCAATGGGTCTGGGCCGTCTTATGGGTTCCAAAAGATCGATCAAGGGTTCTCGCCCCAAGGCCCGGAAAAAGGCCTGGAGATGGCCGCGGAAGAGGCGGTCAAATTCCAGGTCAAAGATGCTTGAGAAATGCTCTCCGTACCACCAGAACCAGTCACTGCCCTCGGCTGCCATGAGAGCGTGACGCGCCTCCTCGGGAAGGTCTTCCAGTCTGTCCACCATGGATCGGCACCGGTTTAGCACCTCCCAGGCCCGGTTCTCTTCTTCATGGCCGATCCAGATATCGAAGTTGGCGTTAATCCAGGAGCCAGTGTAAAGCTCGGTGATGGTCTCAGATGGGGGGTAGGCTTTCAGGAATTCGCCGATGGTTACGGGGTTGATTTCCGGATCTTCCGCGATCCTTTCAAAAAGGATCCTCAGAAAGTCTTTGCCCCCGTCGAGGTAATATTCCCAGGGGTTTTCCCCGTCCAGAATCAAGACGAGGAAGGGGTTTTTGAGCCCTGAGGCACGACCCAGATTCTTGGCGGTCTCTAAGAGGTTGGCCACGGCTTCCTGGGCGGGGAGCTGCCGGTAGACAAAACCTATCCGGTCAGAGAGTTCGTGGTGTCTGAAGACCGCCGCTATTTGGGCCCCTTCATGGGTGGCCCAGTAGGGCTTTAGAAGGACCTCCGGCCCGGCCCGGCCCAAGGAACGATAAAGGATCTCTTCGTCGGTGGCCAGCCAACCAAAACCCGCCTCGGTGGCCAAGGGGATCAGTTCCGGGCAAACGGAGCCTTCCGAAGGCCAGAGCCCCTGCGGGTTAAGCCCCAGGGTCTTTTGGTGAAAGGCTCGCCCTTCTTTCAACTGGTAGAGGGCGTCTTCGGGATGGTGAAAGCGCGGGGGAAGAGGGGCCTGGGGTAGATTACGCCGGGCCAGATCCGTATCAATAAGGAGGGGCAAGATGGGGTGGTAAAAAGGGGAGGCGGAGATTTCAATCTGGCCCGCCTCTGCCAGCTTACGGTAAAGGGGGATGATCTCCTTGATAATCTTGCGGTGAAGCTCAAGGAGGGCCCCTTTTTCTTCCTCGGTAAAATCCCTCCCTTTGCTTTTGAGTTCTTTGATTAAAGGTTCGTCTTCGTGGGCAAAGCCCACCCAGGTAAGGTTAAACCAGACCTGGAGGTCCAGGAAATCTTGCGTACTAAAACGCTCGCGCACCTTCTCAAGGTCGATCTTGCCTTCAGTCCCCCGCTTGCGCAGCAGCTCACTGAAACGGGGGTAAGGGTGGACCATGGTGTCCCAGTGACAGCTAAAAAAATATCCCAGGATAAATTCCTTGTCTTCTGGCGCTAATTCACGGGCCGGTTTGCTGGACAACTCCAGGAAAAAGTCCGTGCCTCCTTCCTCGTAAAAACGAAGCTGTTTGAGGAGGCTGGGGACCAGGTTAAAGTTGCTTTTGGCCCCGGGGAAACGAGAAAGTAGCGCCGGTAAATCGTAATAGGCTTTTACAGCGTGGAGTCTTACCCAGGGTAAGGCCAGCCAGCCCTTCGGCCAGTCGTAATAGAAGGGCTGGTGCATGTGCCAGAGGAAGGCAAGATGCAGTTTTTCCATCAATCACCACGCAGTTTTTCAAGCCGTTCCTGCTCACGTTTACAATGGATACAGAGGCTGGCCTCAGGCCGGGCCTCCAGCCTCTTCTCGTCGATATCCTCGCCACAGGCTTCACAGATCCCGTAAGAGCCCTCTTCTATACGTCTTAGGGCCCGGTCGATCTTTTTGATCAATTTGCGTTCCCGGTCACGAATGCGCAGCTCAAAGCCACGGTCACTTTCAAAGGAGGCCTGGTCCGTGGGGTCAGGCAGTCTTTCCGGGTTATCTACCAGGTCTCCCACGGTTTTCAGGGCTTCCCGGATGAGACGCTCCCTCTTTTCCAAGAGGAGTTTGCGGAAGTGTTCAAGCTTTTCCGGTTCCATAAGACCTCCTAACTATTCCAGAATTATGGTACCGCTCTTGCCCCCGGATTTTTTCACCAGCCGGATATCAGTGATACGAATCCCCTTATCCAGACCCTTACACATGTCGTAAATGGTAAGGGCCGCCACCGAGACCGCGGTCAAGGCCTCCATCTCCACCCCTGTCTGGGCCACGGTCTTGGCCCGGGCTTCGATCTGGAGGGAAAAGTCCTGTGGTTCCAGCGTGAAATTGATTTCCACCTTGCTTAAGGGCAGGGGATGACACAGGGGGATGAGTTCCGCCGTCTTTTTGGCCGCCATAATGCCGGCCACCCGGGCCACGGCGAAGAGGTCCCCTTTGGGCAAATTCTGGTCACAGACCGCCTGAAAGACCTTTTCTCCCAGCAGGACCCGCCCTTTGGCGATGGCTTCCCGGGCGGTGGGGGCCTTAGCCGAAATGTCCACCATATTGGCCTTGCCGTCGGCGGTGAGGTGCGAAAACTTCACTTGGACTGCACGCTCCTCAGGATTTTCTTGAAAAAGCCCTCTTTTTTCTCTTTTTCTATCTCGGCAAACTCGCGCAGGAGCTCCTCCTGTCTTTTGGTCAGGTCTTTCGGGATCTCTACCCGAAAGCGCAGGATAAGGTCTCCGGGCTTGCCACCGTGCAGGTCAGGCAGCCCTTTGCCCTCCAGGGCCAGGGTGTCTCCCGGCTGAATGCCCCGGGGCACCTTCACTTTGACCTTTTCTTCAAAAGTGGGGACCTCTATTTCTCCCCCCAGCATGGCCTCCACTACCGAGATGGGGACTTCGAGGTAAAGGTCCTTGCCCTTACGCTCAAAGAGGTCGTGGGGCAGGACGTGGACCCGGAGATAAAGGTCTCCGGGAGGCCCGCCGTAAAGGCCCGCTTCTCCTTCCCCGGCAAGCTTGATCACGGCCCCGTCTTCGATTCCCCTGGGAAGCCGGACCTTGAGCTGGCGTCTGCGGCGCAGGCGTCCTTCCCCGCGACAGGCCGGGCAGGGGTCAGAAATAAAAGTCCCTACGCCGTGGCAGGTGGGGCAGGTGGCGCTCAAACGGAAAAACCCCTCCGTGTGCACCACGTGGCCCCGGCCCTTACAGGTGGGGCAATACTGGGGCTGCGCACCGGGGGCCAGGCCGCTTCCCCCGCAGGTCTCACAGTTTTCGTAACGTTCTACTTCTAAGGTGATTTCCCGGCCAAAATAGACGTCTTCTAGGGAGACGGTGATTTCATAGGAAAGGTCCGCCCCCCGGCGGGGACGGCGTTCAGCCCGACGCCGGCGGGTAAATCCGCCAAAACCCCCCAAAAATTCCTCGAAAATATCAGAGAAGGCGGAAAAGATGTCCTCGACGTCGGTAAAGCCGTGGTAGCCCTGGTCCTTCAGGCCGGCATAACCTCTGGCGTCGTAAACCGCCCGTTTTTCCGGGTCAGAAAGGACTTCGTAAGCTTCGGAAATTTCCTTAAAACGCTCTTCAGCTTCTTTGTCCCCAGGGTGAAGGTCCGGGTGGTATTGCCGGGCCAAGCGCCGGTAGGCCCGCTTGATTTCTTCCTGGCTGGCGTTTCGGGGGACACCCAGGATCTCGTAATAATCTTTCATGACTCTCAGGTGGTCTTTTCGCCCGAAAGCTTGGTCAATTCTAGAAAGTCAGAAATGGAGAGCTCTTCGAGCTCGCGCCCGAGCTGTTCGATATTCTCCCAGGTAACTTTGCCCGCGGCGATCTCCCGCAGGGCGCAGACGATCTCTTTGTTGTCACACTCCACCAGGGGTTTGGCGCCCTTGCGCAGCTGTTTCACCCTTTGAATGGTTAAGTGAATAAGCTTGAAGCGGCTGGGTTCCTGGCGCAGACAATCTTCCACTGTTACCCTGGCCATAATAACGCCTCCTAATCGGTGAGGGCTTCTACTGCCTGGACTTCCGGGACTTCTTTTTTAAGATAACGTTCGATACCCATTTTTAAAGTATAGGTGGACATGGGGCATCCCTTACAGGCCCCCTGCAGTCTCACTTTGACGATGCCGTCTTCAGTCACTTCCACCAGTTCCACGTCTCCCCCGTCTGCCTGGAGCATGGGGCGTACCTTGGCTAAGGCCTTTTCTACCGCTTCGCGCATAAAATCCTCCCTCAGGGTTTGCCAGCATTTTAATCTTCTAAAAGAAGCATGCCAAGACGAAGAGATCTTTGAATTTTGCCAGGTTTTGGCGCTTGTGCAAAGCCCCAAAGCGTAGTTATTAAAGGAAAGATCCTGTTTAAGGGGGAGAGCATGAAAAGTGACGCGGTGAAAAAGGGTTTGGAAAGGGCTCCCCACCGCAGCCTTTTAAAAGCAGCCGGTTTTACAGACGAAGAATTGGCACGCCCCCTGGTAGGGATCGCCAATTCTTTTAACGAAATCATCCCCGGCCACGTCCATCTCCGCCAGATCGTGGAAGCGGTCAAGGCCGGGGTGCGGGCCGCCGGAGGAACGCCGGTGGAATTCGGGGTGATCGGGGTGTGTGACGGTATTGCCATGAACCACGAGGGGATGCGCTATTCCCTTGTTTCCCGGGAAGTAATAGCAGACTCGGTGGAGATCATGGCCAGGGCGCACGCCTTTGACGCCTTGGTGCTGGTGCCCAATTGCGACAAGATCGTCCCCGGGATGCTCATGGCTGCCCTGCGGCTGGACATCCCGGCGCTGGTGGTTTCAGGGGGCCCCATGCTGCCCGGCAAATTCAAAGGGCAGAAAGTAAACCTGATCACGGTTTTTGAGGCCATCGGCAAGGTAAAGGCCGGGGAGATGAGCGAGGAGGAACTCTGCGCCCTGGAAGAGGAGGCCTGCCCCACCTGTGGTTCCTGTGCCGGGATGTTTACGGCCAATTCCATGAATTGTTTGACCGAGGCCCTGGGGCTGGCTTTACCGGGCAACGGGACCATCCCGGCGGTTTCTTCGGCACGAATCAGGCTTGCCAAAAGGGCCGGAGAACAGGTCATGGCCCTGCTCAAAAAGAAGCTTACCCCCCGTAAAATCGCCAGCGAGGCCGCTTTTCGAAACGCCATCGCCGTGGATATGGCCCTTGGGTGCTCCACTAACACCGTACTTCACCTGCCCGCCATCGCCCACGAGGCCGGTCTTACCCTTCCCCTTGAACTCTTTGACGAAATCTCCCGCCGAACCCCCTGCCTCTGTTCCCTGATCCCGGCGGGTCCGCACAGCGTGGTTGACCTGCACGAGGCCGGGGGTATTCCTGCGGTCATGGCGGAACTGGCCAAGGCGGGCCTGATCAATAAACGGGCCAAGACCGTGACGGGAAAGACGGTGGGGGACAACCTTAAAGGGGTCAAGGTGCTCGACCATGAAGTCATCCGTCCGGTAGAGCGTCCCTACCGCCCGGAAGGCGGGATTGCCATCCTCTGGGGTAACCTGGCTCCGGAAGGGGCGGTGGTTAAGGCCAGTGCCGTGGCCCCGGAAATGCTACACCACGAAGGCCCGGCCCGGGTCTTTGAATCCGAAGAAGAGGCCTACGAGGCCATCCTTTCCCGCAAGATCAAAGAGGGGGACGTGGTGGTCATCCGCTACGAAGGTCCCAAAGGTGGCCCGGGGATGCGGGAGATGCTTTCCCCCACCTCGGCCCTCATCGGGGTGGGGCTGGGGCGCTCGGTGGCCCTCCTTACCGACGGGCGTTTCAGTGGCGGCACCCAGGGGGCCTGTGTGGGGCACATTTCCCCTGAGGCCGCCGAAGGAGGCCCCATCGCCCTGGTGGAAGAAGGGGATCTCATCGAGATCGACATTCCCAACCGGCGCCTGGTCCTTAAGGTGCCAGAGGGTGAGCTTGAAAAACGGCGCAAGGCCTTCCGTCCCAAACGTAAGAAGGTAAAAGGGGTCCTTGCCCGCTACGCCAAACTGGTAACCTCAGGGGCCAAGGGGGCGATCCTTGAGGAATAAGCTTTTGGCGCTTTTGTTTTTGACAGGCCTCCTGGCCTGCCCCGTAAAAGCCCAGCCCCTTGAGACCTTAACCGCCCTGGGCGACTTTAGCCTTTCTCTCTTTGAGAAATGGCAACGGGAGGAGATAAAGGCGGCCCTTAAGAAAGAAGACCTGGCCACGGCCCTTGCCATCTGCAAAAAACTGCCTGACCGGCTCACCTTTGCCTTACGGGAACGGCTGGGCACTCCCAGGGTGTGGGTGCGGCTCCTGGCCCAAAACTATATTGACGTGGGCAACACCCCTCCTCCGGCGGTGGCGGAAAGCCTTACCGCCATGGAGGCGGAAAAGGAGATGGAGGGGGTGGCCAGTTCCCGGATCGTTATCCTGGAAGGGGGAAAACAGACCTTATACGCTTACGTGGTCCCGCTGATCGACCGGGAAAGTTGTCTTTCCTGCCACAGCGAAGGCGGTCTTTACGTGCCCAGAATAAAGAAGTTTTACCCGGAATTCCGTCCGGCCAGGGAAAGGATAGGGGACCTCCGGGGAGTACTGGTCATCTATTTTTCCCCGGAGGTCTTGGGAAAGAACTGAGTCTATTCGTTCTTTTTGAGACCGCTAACGAAGTCTTTGAAGACCACCTCGGCCTGTTCCAGGGCACAGAGGTCTCCGCACATGGAACAGCGGCGCTCTTTAACGGATTTGCGCTCCTGGACCAGGCGCCTGGCGTCTTCAGGAAAGAGGAGATTTTCAAAAACCCGTGCCCATTTGAGGTCGCGGCGGTCCTTGCTGACCTGCATGTCCTTCAGGTCGGCCTTGCCCCGTAATTTAACGACGTCGCCTATGTGGGCAGCCAGCCGGGCCGCCTTGACCCCTATCACCACGTCTTCTTCGTTGGGGAGAGACAGGTGTTCGGCCGGGGTGACGTAGCAGATAAGGTCCGCCCCCGCCTTGGCGGAAAGGGCGGCGCCCACCGCCGCGGTGATATGGTCAAAGGGGGCACCGACGTCCGTGGGAAGCGGGCCTAACATGTAGTAGGGGGCCCCACCTGACATCTTCTTGGCCAGAAGCACACTGGCTTCGATTTCGTCAAGGGGCACGTGCCCAGGCCCTTCGACCATGACCTGACAACCGGCGGCCCGGGCCCTTTCAGCCAGCTCACAGTTTAGCAAAAGTTCGGCCACCTGGGCCCGGTCAAAGGAGTCGTGAATAGCCCCGGCCCGCAGGCCGTTACCCAGGGACAGGACGGTATCGTATTTTTTGAGGATGGCGACCAGGCGGTCAAATTGCTCGTAAAGGGGATTTTCCCGCTGGTTTTTCACCATCCACTGGGCCATGAGGCTGCCCCCCTTAGAGACCAGCCCCCCGTAACGGTATCCCTGGTTTTTGAGGCGCTCGATGGTGAAAAGGTTTATACCGCAGTGGATGGCCATGAAGGCGATCCCATCGGCGCACTGCCTTTCTATTAATTCAAAAAGGGCTTCTGGCTCCAGTCTGGCCGGGTCGTGGTACTTGCGCAACACTTCACAGAAGGCCTGGTAAAGGGGCACGTTGCCCACCGGTAGCTGGACCGCCTCTATGATTTGCCGCCTGATGGCGTCGATATCGCCGGCGGCGGAAAGTTCCATTAAGGTGTCGGCCCCGGCCCTTTCTGCCAGCTTGGCTTTTCTCGTTTCCAGTTCCGGGTCACAGAGCTCACTTGAAGTCCCGACCGAGGCGTTGACCTTGGTGGTAAGGCCGGCCCCTACGCCCACCACCCGCCCGCTTTGGCGGGCCTTGATGAGGACGATCTTTCCCTGGGCCACCCCGTCTCTTATAAATTCCGGGCTAAGCCCTTCCTCTTCGGCTACCTTTTGCATGGCCGGGGTGATCTGACCGGCTCTGGCTGCTTCCAGTTCTGTCATTTTAGAGTTCCACTCCTTCCTTGGTGTATTTGGCTACCAAGTCACCCACCTCGCTGGTGGTATAACCCATCTTACCTGCGGAAAGGCTCTTTAAGTGGTCGCGGCAGACCTTGATTACCGCCTTTTCGATGGCAGCCGCCGCCTCTTCCTCACCCAGGTGTTCCAGCATCATCATCCCCGCACAGATCGCGGCCAGCGGGTTGATCACGTTTTTACCCGTATATTTTGGGGCGGAACCGCCGATGGGTTCAAACATGGACACCCCTTCCGGGTTGATGTTACCCCCGGCGGCGATACCCATGCCGCCCTGGATGATGGCGCCAAGATCAGTAATGATGTCCCCAAACATGTTGTCCGTCACGATCACGTCAAACCATTCCGGGTTCTTTACAAACCACATACAGGTAGCGTCTACGTGGGCGTAGCTGGTCTTGATGTCGGGATATTCTTTGGCCACTTCGTAAAAGGTGCGTTCCCAGAGATTCCAGGCGTAGGTGAGCACGTTGGTCTTTCCCACCAGGGTCAATTCCTTTTTCTTGTTTCTCTTGCGGCAGAACTCAAAGGCGTAGCGGATACACCTTTCCACCCCGAAGCGGGTGTTGATGGATTCCTGGACCGCCACTTCCTGCGGGGTGCCCTTTCTCAAGAAGCCGCCGCCCCCGGCGTAAAGCCCTTCGGTATTTTCTCTGATCACCACGAAGTCTATGTCTTCCGGTCCTTTGTCTTTGATAGGGGTCCAGACACCGGGATAAAGTTTTACCGGGCGTAGATTGATATACTGGTCCAGTTCAAAACGGATACGTAAAAGGATCTCTTTCTCAAGGATCCCCGGGGGGACGTCCGGGTGCCCGATGGCCCCGAGATAAATGGCGTCGTGTTTTTTGAGCTCTTCAATACCACCTTCGGGAATGGTTTCCCCGGTCTTAAGGTAGCGTTCCCCGCCCCAATCAAAATACTGGTAACGGAGTTTGAAACCGAAACGCTCAGCCGCGGCGTCAAGCACTTTTACCCCTTCTCGTATGACTTCTGGGCCGGTGCCGTCTCCGGGTATCACCGCAATTTGGTAGTTCCTTGTCTCCGCCATAAAGCCCTCCTCTTTTTCCCTTACTCTTGAATAAGCCCTATTTAGTAGCAGAATAGTAAATCTTCAACCATCAAAAGGAGGCGTATGATGAAGTGGCACCGGCTGGCCAAACTCCTGTTTGAAGGCGCCATGTTGAAAAGGCTCCAGCGGACGGGTTACGCTTACCTGGGGACCGGTGAGGAAAATATCGCCGCCCACTCCTTCGGGACGGCGCTTGCGGCCTGGGTGCTCGCCAAACTCACCCCTGCGGCTGATGAGGAAAAGGTCCTGAAAATGGCCCTCTTGCACGACCTGTTGGAGGCCCGCACCGGGGATCTCAATTCCGTTAACAAACTTTACGACCAGGTAGACGAGGAGGCCGCGGCCCGGGACGCCTTCGCCGCGCTGCCCTGGCAGGAGGAGTGGTTTGAACTCTACCGGGAATACCGGGAGGGACAAAGCCTTGAGGCCCAGCTGGTGCACGATGCAGACCAGCTGGACCTGATGGTCATGCTCAAGGAACAACACGACCTGGGCAACCCTTACGCCCGCCGGTGGATGGCTTACGCCAAGAGGCGTTTTAAAACCGAGGTGGGCCGGCGCCTGGCGGAGGCGGTTTTAGAAACGGACTGGGCCTCCTGGTGGCTTGACCAGTTTGTCGCCAAAGATGAAAACCCTTGAACGCTGCGCCCGCTGTGGCAAATGCCTGACCGTCTGTCCCAGTTTCTGGGCCACCAGGCTTGAGTCCTGCTCGCCCCGGGGCCGGGTGGCCCAGCTCAAAGAAGGGTTTTTGGATGCGGCCACCGTCTCAAACTGCCTCCTTTGCGGGGCCTGTGAAGCGGTTTGCCCGAACGAGGTCCCGGTATTTACCCATTTGCTGGCCGCCCGGCGCCGATACAAGGCCTTTTATACCCCCCTGTTGCGGAAGCTACTGGGTTTGGTCCGCCGTGAGGGGCCTTTAAGTCCATCGGATACCGCCGGAAAAACGCTTCTGTTTCTGGGCTGCGCGGAGACCATCCTCTATCCCCGGGCGGTGGAGGCTTTCCTGGAAAAGATCAAAGCCCTGTTTCCCTTTGAAGTGGTTAAAGGACTATGTTGCGGCCTGCCCCTTGCGGCAAGCGGAGAGGAGGAGGCCTTTTTAAAGATTGCCAAAGAAAACCTGGCCCTTTTGGGCCAGGCCGAAAAGGTCCTGGTCTTCTGCGCTTCGTGTCTCTTCACCTTCAAAAAGATATACCCCC
>DROK01000132.1 GCA_011321895.1 Thermodesulfatator atlanticus | reverse complement strand
TTATCGAAACTCCATACCGCAAGGTGGTAGACGGAAAGGTCACCGACGAAGTGGTCTACATGAGTGCCCTTGACGAGGGGGATTACGTCATCGCCCAGGCCACCATAGAGATTGACAAAGAGGGGAACATTGTCCAGGAGATGGTGCCGGCCCGTAAGGCGGGTGAGTTTATCATGGCTCGTAAGGAAGACGTCAATTTTATCGACCTGGTACCGGCCCAGGTGGTGAGTGTCTCCTCTTCTCTTATTCCCTTCCTGGAGCACGACGATGCCAACCGGGCGCTGATGGGCTCTAACATGCAGCGGCAGGCGGTGCCCCTGATAAAGACGGAAGCCCCGCTGGTGGGAACCGGCATGGAAAAGATAGTGGCCCGGGACTCCGGGCTGGTCATAATGGCGGAAAAAGACGGGGTGGTAGAGGATCTTGACGCCACCCGGCTGGTGGTGCGTTACGAGAGCGAAAACGGTGACGAAATCCCGGAAGTCAAGATCTATAAGCTGATCAAATGGCGTAAATCCAACCAGAACACCACTTTTACCCAAAAGCCGGTGGTCAGCATCGGCCAGCGGGTGAAGAAGGGTGAGGTGCTGGCTGACGGTCCTTCCTGCAGCAAGGGAGAGATTGCTTTGGGACGTAACGTTTTGGTGGCCTTTATGCCCTGGCGGGGATACAACTTCGAAGACTCCATCGTGATTTCCGAACGCCTCGTCCGGGATGACGTCTTTACTTCTATCCACATAGAAGAATTTGAATGCGTGGCCCGGGAAACAAAACTGGGCAAAGAGGAAATCACCAGAGACATACCCAACGTGGGGGAAGAGGCGCTCGAGCGCCTGGACGAAAGCGGGATTATAAAGATCGGGGCTTACGTAAAGCCGGGGGACATCCTGGTAGGTAAGGTGACCCCTAAAGGAGAAACCCAGCTTTCTCCGGAAGAAAAGCTCCTGCGGGCCATCTTCGGGGAGAAGGCGAGCGACGTCAAAGACACTTCTTTGAGGGTGCCCCCTGGTATCGAAGGGATCGTGGTAGACGCCAAGGTCTTTACCCGCAAGGGGATCGAGAAGGACTCCCGGGCCAAGGAGATAGAGGACCGGGAGATAGCCAAACTCCTGAAAGACCAGGAAGATTTTCTGGAGGTCCTGCGGCGCAGTACCCTCAAGCGCCTGGAAAAACACCTGACGGGCAAGAGTGCCGCGGCCACCATCGAAGTACGGGGAGAGAAGATCATCGAAAAAGGCGAACCCATTACCGCTGAAGTTTTGGCCAAAATTCCACTGGCCAAAGTGCGGGAACTTGCCTCCGGCGGGCGCAAGAAGGACCCGGTAGTAGAGGACATCCTGCGCGATTACGAGACCAAAGAGGCCGAGATCCGCAAACAGTTTGAAGAGCGTATTAACCGTTTGAAGAAGGGAGATGAATTGCCTCCGGGGGTGCTCAAGGTCGTTAAAGTTTACGTGGCCATGAAGCGGAAGCTCCAGCCCGGGGACAAGATGGCCGGGCGCCACGGTAACAAAGGGGTGGTGTCCAAGGTGGTCCCCATCGAGGATATGCCCTATCTGCCTGACGGGACCCCGGTGGATATGGTCCTTTCACCCCTGGGAGTGCCCTCCCGTATGAATATCGGGCAGATCCTGGAGACCCATCTGGGCTGGGCCTCCCGGGAACTCGGACGCAAGGTGGCGGAACTGGCACAGGCCTATCAGGTGGAAGCGGTAAAACAGATGCTGGCCGAGATTTTTAGTCCGGAGGAGTTTGAACAGTTCCTCAAAGACAAGACCGATGAGGAAATACTTGAGTTTGCAACCCTTTTCAAAGACGGTATCCCGGTGGCAACCCCGGTTTTTGACGGGGCCAAGGAGCCCCAGATCAAGAAGTGGTTGAAGCTGGCGGGTCTTTCGGAAACGGGTCAGACGGTGCTTTACGACGGTATGTCAGGTGAACCTTTCCGGGAGCCGGTAACGGTGGGTTATATGTACATGCTAAAACTGCACCACCTGGTGGACGATAAGATCCACGCCCGTTCCACCGGTCCCTACTCCCTTATCACCCAGCAACCCCTGGGTGGTAAGGCCCAGTTTGGTGGGCAGCGCTTGGGAGAGATGGAAGTCTGGGCGATGGAGGCTTACGGTGCGGCCTACGCCTTGCAGGAGTTCCTTACCGTGAAGAGTGACGACGTGACGGGTCGGACCCGGATGTACGAGCGTATTGTCAAGGGGAATAACTTCCTGGAGGCCGGGCTTCCCGAAAGCTTTAAGGTGCTGGTCAAAGAGCTTCAAGGGCTCTGTTTGGACGTGGATCTGATCGAAGAAGAATAAAATTTAAACCTTTTGAGGGGTGAGAGATATGGAAGATCTTCTTTCTTATTTTACCAAGCCCAAAGACCCTATGAGCATTAAGGCGGTGAGGCTTGGGCTGGCCTCTCCGGAAAAGATCAGGGAATGGAGTCACGGGGAGGTCAAAAAACCGGAGACCATTAACTACCGGACGTTAAAGCCCGAAAGGGACGGGCTTTTCTGTGCCAAAATCTTTGGTCCGGTCAAGGATTACGAATGTCTCTGCGGCAAATACAAACGCATGAAGCACCGGGGGGTTATCTGTGAAAAATGCGGGGTGGAAGTTATCCAGAGCAAGGTGCGGCGGGAACGGATGGGTCATATCGAACTGGCCGCCCCGGTAGCCCATATCTGGTTTCTGCGCAGTATCCCCAGCAAAATAGGGGCCCTGCTCGACATGACCTTAAAGGAGCTTGAGAAGGTCCTCTACTTCGAGAGCTTTGTGGTGACGGAGAGCGAAATCCCGGAAGTCCCGGTGGGGAAGATCTTAAGCGAGGAAGAGTACCAGAATCTTTTAGCCGTACATGGGCCCCGGTTCAAGATTGGCATCGGGGCCGAAGCCATCAAGATCCTCCTCCAGAACCTTAATCTGGACGAGCTTTCCAAGGAACTCCGGGAGGAGATGGCCAAGACCCGGAGTGAAGCCAAGCGCAAAAAACTGGGCAAGCGGTTGCGGATCGTTGAGGCCTTAAAAGAGTCGGGCAACCGTCCGGAATGGATGATCCTTGAGGTGGTACCGGTTATTCCCCCAGACCTGAGGCCGCTGGTACCCCTTGAAGGGGGACGTTTTGCCACCTCTGACCTGAACGATCTTTACCGGCGCGTGATTAACCGTAACAACCGTCTGAAACGGCTCATTGACCTCGAAGCCCCGGATATCATCATCCGCAACGAGATGCGCATGCTCCAGGAGGCGGTGGATACCCTCTTTGACAACGGCCGGCGGGGGCGTCCGGTGACCGGTCCGAACCGCAGGCCCCTTAAGTCCCTTTCCGATATGCTCAAGGGGAAACAGGGGCGTTTCCGGCAGAATCTTCTGGGCAAACGGGTGGATTATTCCGGTCGTTCCGTGATCGTGGTTGGTCCGGAACTGCGGATGCACCAGTGCGGTCTGCCCAAAAAGATGGCGCTTGAGCTCTTCAAACCCTTTATCTACCACTGGCTGGAAAAGAACGGGCACGTCACCACCATCAAAAGCGCCAAGAAGATGGTGGAGAAAGAGGATCCCCTCATCTGGGACGCCCTGGAGGAAATCGTAAAAGAACATCCGATTATGCTGAACCGGGCCCCAACTCTTCACCGGTTGGGGATCCAGGCCTTTGAGCCCATCCTCATCGATTCCAAGGCCATCCAGCTCCATCCTCTGGTCTGCGTGGCTTATAACGCCGATTTTGACGGTGACCAGATGGCGGTCCACGTGCCCCTTTCGGTGGAAGCCCAGACCGAATGCCGGGTCCTGCTCCTCTCCACCAATAACATTTTGCTCCCGGCCAACGGGATCCCGGTAGTCTACCCCACCCAGGACATGGTCTTGGGGCTTTACTACATCACCGAAGAACGTCCCTTTGCCAAAGGAGAAGGCAAGGTTTTTGCAAGCCGCGAAGAGGCCATCCTGGCTTACGAGGAGGGGGCGGTTGACCTTCAGGCCAAGGTCAAGGTCCGGATGAACGGCAAGCTGGTGGATACCACCATCGGCAGGGTCATCTTTTCCACCATTGTGCCAGAGGAAATCAAGTTTGAAGAATACAACAAACCCCTGGCCAAAAAGGCCCTGCAGAAACTCATCGATCTCTCTTACCGGCGGGCCGGGGCGAAGAAGACGGTCATCTTTGCGGACCGGATGAAAGACATGGGCTATTATTTCGCCACCAAGGCCGCGCTCTCTATCTGCGTGGATAACCTTCACATCCCCAGCCGCAAGAAGGAGCTCCTGGAGGAAGCGGAACGGAAGGTCCAGGAGATCTGGCGTCAATACCAGGAAGGTCTCATTACCGACGGTGAACGTTATAACAAGGTGGTAGACGTCTGGGCCACGGTGACGGAGAAGGTCACGGAAGAGATGATCAAAGAGATGGAAACCAAGGAATACGTTGGCCCGGACGGCAAGAAGGTGATTGGTCCCAGCGGGAACCCGGTCTATATCATGGCCTACTCCGGGGCCCGTGGTTCTAAGGACCAGATTCGTCAGCTCGCCGGTATGCGTGGTTTGATGGCCAAACCCACCGGCGAAATTATCGAAACCCCGATTAAGAGTAACTTTAGAGAGGGGCTTTCGGTATTGGAATACTTCATCTCCACCCACGGAGCGCGTAAAGGGCTGGCGGACACCGCCCTTAAGACGGCCAACGCTGGTTACCTTACCCGGCGTCTGGTGGACGTGGCCCAGGATTGCACCATCACCGAAGAGGATTGTCAGACCATCGACGGCATCGAGGTGGGCCATCTGATCGAAGGCGGAGAGATCATCGAACCGGTGTGGGACCGGGTGTTGGGGAGAGTGGCCCTGGAAGACGTGGTAGATCCCGTGACCGGTGAGGTCCTGGTCAAGGCCAACGAAGAGATTGACGAAGAAGCGGTGGCCCGGATGCGGGACGCGGGTATCGAAAAGGTGACCATCAGATCGGTATTGACCTGTCAGAGTAAACACGGGGTTTGCGCCAAGTGTTATGGGCGCGACCTGGCCACGGGGCGCATGGTGGAGATCGGGGAGGCCGTAGGGGTAATCGCGGCCCAATCCATCGGAGAGCCGGGGACCCAGCTCACCATGCGGACCTTCCACATCGGTGGTACGGCCAGCAGGGCGGCGGAGCAGAGTGAACACCGGGCCCAGAGCCAGGGGATCGTCAAGTTTGAGAACCTGCGCACCGTACGTACCGAAGAAGGCCACCTCATTGCCATGAACCGCCAGGGCGAAATCGTGATCATCACCCCGGACGGGCGCGAGAAAGAGAGATACCCCGTGGTTTACGGGGCGCGCATCCTGGTGGAGGAAGGGCAAAAGGTCAACCCCGGTGATCTCCTGGTGGAATGGGATCCGTTTACCATCCCCATCATTACCGAGGTCTCAGGGAAAGTGAAATTCGGGGACATTATCGAAGGGGTGACCGTGGACGAAAAGACCGACCCCATCACCGGTAAGGTCTCCATTATCGTTAGAGAATATAAGCACACTGATTACAGGCCCCGTATTTCCATCAAAGACGAGAGGGGCCGTACCATAAAGATCCCCGGCAAGGGCTACGCCCGCTATCTCCTCCCGGTAGGGGCCATCCTTACCGTCAACGAGGGAGACGAAGTGAAGGCGGGTGACATTATCGCCAAGATCCCGCGGGAAACCACCAAGACCAAAGACATTACCGGTGGTCTGCCCCGGGTGGCGGAACTCTTTGAGGCGCGTAAACCCAAAGAGTTCGCCATCATCAGCGAGATCGACGGCGTGGTCCACTTTGACAAAGAGATCAAGGGGAAGCGTAAGATCATTATCCAGCCTGAAGTCGGTGATCCCAAAGAATATCTGATTCCCAAGGGGAAACACATCGCGGTACACGAAGGTGACTTTGTGCGCGCCGGTGAGCCTCTGATTGAGGGGTCCCCCAATCCGCACGATATTCTGCGGGTCAAGGGAGTGAAGGGGCTGGCCCGGTTCCTGGTGGAGGAGATCCAGGAGGTTTACCGGCTTCAGGGGGTGCGGATCAACGACAAGCACTTTGAGATTATCGTGCGCCAGATGCTGAAGAAGGTAAAGATCAGGGAAGTGGGAGACACCAATTTCATGATCGGAGAGCTGGTGGATAAGGTGCGGTTCCAGGAAGAGAACGAACGGGTCCTGGCCCAGGGTGGCCGGCCGGCGGTGGCCGAGCCCCTTATCCTCGGGATTACGAAGGCCTCTCTGTCGGTAGAGAGTTTTCTGGCTGCGGCCTCCTTCCAGGAGACCACCAAAGTGCTTACGGAGGCCTCCCTGGCCGGGAAAGTGGATTATCTAAGGGGCCTTAAGGAAAACATCATTATCGGCCGGCTCATCCCGGCGGGTACAGGGCGCGTCTACTACGACATGAAGGAGAAGAAGGCCTCTTCCGTGGAAGGGGCCCAGGCTGCCTAGCATAAGAGCCCGGGCCTGGCCCGGGCTTTTTTCTTTTTAAAGCCGGGCTTTTTGGGGCAGGTAAACGTAAAAGATGGTCCCCTGGCCCACCACGCTTTCCACCTCTATCCTGCCCTGGTGCGCCTTGATTACGTGTTTTACGATGGCAAGCCCTAAGCCGGTTCCCTTTTGCTGGAATTTTCCCCGGTAAAAGCGTTCGAATACGCGCTCTTTTTCCGAATCAGGGATGCCGGGGCCCTGGTCCTTGATGCTCACCTTCCACCAGGGTCCTTCTTCTTTTAGCCTGATTTCCACCATTCCGCCCCGGGGGCTAAATTTGATGGCGTTTTCGATAAGGTTAATAAAGGCCCGCAGGAGATCGTCAAAACTGGCCCGGGTAAGGGCCATTTCCTGGGGTGGGGTGAATTTTAGCGTGACGTCTTTTCTGGCGGCTTCTGGAAAAAGGGTCTCAAGGGCCGTCCAGATCACTTCTTTTAGTTCCACGGTTTCGAAATCCTCGGCGGGGATGCCCTGCAATTCCAGGCGAGAGAGTACCTGAAGGTCTTTTAAGAGTTTACTCAGACGCCGGGCGTTTTTGAGGACGATGTGGAGGTCCCCTTTTAGTTCTTCAGGCGCCTCTTCCAGGAGGTTTTCGGCGTATCCCTCGATGGCCGTAAGAGGGGTGCGAAATTCGTGGGCCAGGTGGGCGATAAAATCCCGTCTCACCTCTGAGAGCCGTTTAAACGGGGTGATATCCCGCAAAATCAGGGCTGAACACGCGCTATCAAGCGGAAAAACGTTTAGTTCAAGAAAACGGTGGGCGGGCCAGTAAAAATCCTTCTTTATTTTTAGCTCCTTTCCTTCCTTTACGGCCTCTTCTAGGCTCTGGTCCCTCAGTAAGTCGAAGAGGTTGGGGGGCGGTCCTGGTTTAAGTCCCAAAAATTGCCGGGCCTTCTGGTTTAGCCACAAGATGTGTCCCTCTTTTCGGCAGATGATAATCCCTTCTTCCAGCTGCTCGAATACCGGGTGCCAATCAAAGGCCTGGTGCGGGAAGGTTTCTTCTTTTTTTTCCGCAGGGGAGGGGACGGCAGACCGGGGCCGCCTCAATCTAAATAAGATCACCAGGGTCAGGGCCGAGAGTCCGGCCAGGACCACCAATAGAATCAATTTAGTTTCGAAACCGATAGCCGATCCCCCAGACCGTCTCGATGTATCTGGCGGCGCTTCCCAGTTTTTTACGCAACCTTCTTACGTGGGTATCTACGGTGCGGGCGTAGCCTTCGAAGGTGTAACCCCATACTTTATCCAGGAGTGTTTCCCGGGAAAGGACCTTCCCCTGGGCCTGGGCCAAGGTGAGGAGTAGATTGAATTCCGTCCGGGTCAATTTTACGGGCTTGCCTGCGACCCTGACTTCCATGTGCTCAGGGAAGATCTCGAGTTCTTCAAACCTTAAAAGACTTGAGGGCGAAGGGGTCTGGCTGCGCCTTAAGATAGCCTTTACCCGGAGGGCCAATTCTCTGGGGCTGAAGGGTTTTACGATATAATCGTCAGCCCCCATTTCAAAACCCAGGATACGGTCCACCTCTTCTCCCTTGGCCGTAAGAATGATTACGGGGACCCCTTTTTCTTCCCGAAAACGCAGGCTTTTACACAGTTCCAGGCCGTCTCCGTCAGGTAACATGAGGTCAAGGATGATTAAGGCCGGCAACTTCTGGCTGATTAGTTTTTGGGCTTCGGAAAGGCTGGTGGCGATGAGGGGCTCAAAGGATTCTTTTTCCAGGGTGCGGGCTATTAACCTTGCAATATCTTCTTCGTCTTCTACGATAAGGATTTGAGCAGACATAAACGGAGGTTTTATGTTTACGGGTATTGTAGAAGGCCTGGGAGAGCTTGTAAAGATAGCCGGATTGGCGAAAGGTAAGCGGTTTTTTATCAAGGCCCCCTTCGATTTGAAAGATACCCGGCTGGGGGATAGCATTGCGGTAAACGGGGCCTGTCTTACGGTGACGGGGATCGAAGGCCAGGTTTTCAGCGTGGATCTTTCTCCTGAAACCCTTTCCCGCACCACCCTGGGGGAGCAAGGGGTAGGGGCCAAGCTCAATCTGGAAAGGGCCCTGCGTCTGGGAGACCGCCTGGGGGGACACCTGGTCACCGGGCACGTGGACGGGATAGGGCAGGTGGTCTCCCGCAAGGAGCAGGGAGATTTTATTTTTTTCACCCTTCGCATCCCGGAGGGACTCTCCAAGTACGTGGTTGACAAAGGTTCTATCGCCGTGGATGGGATAAGCCTTACGGTCAACAGCATCGAGGGAGATCTGGTCCACCTGGCCATTATTCCGCATACCGCCAAGCTCACCACCATGGGTTTTCGGAGACCCGGGGACAGGGTGAATATCGAGACCGACCTTATCGGAAAATACGTGGCCAAAATCCTTTCCCCTTACCTTCCCTCCCGCACACTAACCCTGGAATTCCTCAAAGAACACGGCTTTGATTTGTAAATTATTTGCCACACTTTTGTGAAAACCACGTAAATATTGCCCGCTAAAGTCCTCCCCAAAATTTTATGCTGGGAGGGTTTATGCGCTGGGTGGTTTGTTTGGTGTTTCTGTTCTTGCTGGTCCCCGCGGTCTGGGCCTATTCCCCGGATGACCCCCTTTTAAAGATCCTGGTGCGCAAGGGTATTTTGACCGAGGAGGAGGCCCGGCAGATCGCCGCGGAGGCCAACCGGGCCAGGGAAAAAGAACGGCAAAAGCACAAAAAGGAAATAGTGGCGGCGGTCAAAAAGGAGGTCTCCGGGCTTGAAGGTGTCAAAGGGGTCAAATTGGGGACCCTTACTTACCTGGATTTTTCTGTCGGGAAACAGCACGGTAAGGACCGGAGCTCCTTTGAGGTCACCCGGGGCTATCTGAATTTTAAAAAGAAAATTACGCCCTGGCTCTCTTTTCGCCTCACCCCCGACGTACACCGCCAGGACGACGGCGATCTCAACGTACGGGTCAAATACGCCTACGCCCAGGTAAAATTGCCTGACCTGGCCTTTCTTTCTCATATCAAAAGTGAGATCGGGCAGGGTCATTTCCCCTGGCTTGACTTTCAGGAGCACATCAATCCTTACCGTTGCCAGGGCACCATGCCGCGCGAACGGGCCGGCACCTTTAATTCCGCAGACGTAGGGCTGGGGGTAATGGGTTATTTCGGGGGAAGGCTCCCGGACTCTTATCTCCGGCAGCTTACCAGGCACTACCCGCTTTTTGACCACTACGCCGGGAAATACGGTTCCTGGCATTTCGGGATCTACAACGGGGGCGGATACCACGCCAGGGAAAGAAACAACAATAAAGCCATTGAAGGGAGGCTCACCGTAAGACCTTTTGGGGGAAGTTCATCCTTCTTGCGGGGTTTGCAGCTGAGCTATTTCTTCATTCGGGCCAAGGGCAACCAGAAGGCCGGTGACGTACTGGGGGCCAGGCTAACGGATCCCTCCCGGGCGGACAATTTCCCGGAATACGACGTGGACCTTTTTATGCTTTCTTTTCAGCACCCCTGGCTGGTGCTGACCTTGGAATATTCAACCTCTTCTGGCAACAACTCCGGGAAATGGGTGCGTCCAGACGGCCGCGCCCTGGATACCGAGCTCTGGTCGGTGTTTTTAGACGTTACGCTGCCGGTATTCCAAGAAAGATTGCACTGCTTTTTCCGGTACGATTGGTTTGACCTCGATAAGGATAACGTCTGGACGGCGGGTGCAGGGGACGACCAGTACCAGCTTTATCAATTCGGGCTGGCCTACCAGCTTTACCAAAAGAACCTGCTCTTATTGACTTCCGAATGGGTGGATTACGCGCGCAATTTCCACGGGGGAAAGTGGGGTAAACCCACCGGGGGACTTCCGGTCCTCGGGGGTCAGGACAACCGGGATGATTTCCGGCTTCAGACGGTATTACAGATAGCCTTTTAAAAGAGCGGTTTCGAATGAACGTATTAGGGATCCGTTCCTATTTTTCATTTGAAAAATGGGAACGGATCCTACATTAATAATGACCTCGCACCCTTTTAGCGCCTCTCTTTTCGTGTTTAATGAAATATTACATGACGAATCAGAAGCTCCTTTGGGCCATTGAAGCGGTACTTTTTGCCGCGGGGCGGGCGGTGAGTCTGAAAGAACTTGCCCATATCCTGGAGGTATCTTCAGAGGAGGTAAAAGAGGCGCTAAAGGCCCTTCAGGAGCATTATCAGGACCGGGGTGTTACCCTAAGAGAAGTGGGGGGTGGTTTCCGGTTTGAAACCCGGTCCGAGTTTGCCCCTTATATCCGCAGGCTCAAGCTGGGCAATCCCCCGCGCCTTTCGCGGGCCGCGCTGGAGACTTTGGCCATCGTGGCCTATAAGCAACCCATCACCAAGGCGGAAATAGAGGCCATCCGGGGGGTTGACAGTGCGGGGGCCCTTAAAAGCCTGCTTGAAAAGGGGTTGATCAAAATAGCCGGCCGCAAAGAGGTGCCGGGAAGACCTCTTCTTTACGTTACCACCAGGCGCTTCCTGGAAGTTTTTGCCTTGAAAGATCTTTCTGAATTGCCCAGTCTAAAAGAGCTGGAGAAAATGTTTGATGAAAGGGATTAGACCAGAGGTTTGGGAAGAGAGCGAGATTATTCGTTTCTCCGGCGAGATTCCCGAGGTGGCTTACTGGAATAGCATCTATTATTTAGAAGATGACCCGGAAGGTCCCCGTTTAAGGTTGAATGACGAAGAAAAGCGCCTGCTCAAAAGGGCGGTCATAGAAAGATATTTGACCATCATCTTGCGGGACCTTACCGTGGCCAATATCGGTAAGTCACACTACCGCGGTTTGGAGCGGGCCATGGTCAATTGGGGACGCTTGTCCCTTTTTGCCAAGCGGGAGGGTTTTTCTAAAGAGGCCATCCGCCAGAAGGTGCTCGAATTCTTGCGCCTTTTTCTGGACGAGCTGAGGGAAAAAGACCTTGCGTTAGAGGTGGATAGGGCGACGGTAGAAGATTTTATCCGGAGCCTTTCCTTTAACCCGCAGGCCCTTTTATAGGAGGAGTTTTATGGTTTATCTGGTTTATGTTACGGCTTCCAACCAGGAAGAGGCCAAAGACCTGGCCAAAAAGGCCGTCGAAGCCAGGCTTGCCGCCTGTGCCAACGTTTATCCCCAGATAACTTCTTTTTACTGGTGGGAAGGGAAGCTTAACCAGGATCAGGAAGCCTCTGTCATTTTTAAAACCTGGGCGGATAAGGTCGAAAAATTAATTGAACGCCTTAAAGAGTGGCATTCTTATTCGTGTCCCTGTGTGCTTGCTTGGCCGATAGAAAAAGGTAACCAGGCCTTTATCGCCTGGATTGAGCAAGAAACCCGTTCTTAAGGAGGAAGACATGTCTCCATTAAAACACACCCTTTTGGGCATTCTCCTTTTTTTTGTTTTGGCCTGTACTTCCACCCAGGTACAGACCCAGGTTGATACCACCGGTCCTGCGCCCGGCCAGGTTTTGACTTACACCGGCCCCAAGGCCAGGATCGCGGTCGCCAGTTTCAAATGTAAAGCAGCCAAGTGCTCAGGCCAGATCGGAGAAGGGATTGCCGACATGCTGGCCACCGCCCTTTTCCGCACCGGGCGTTTCATCGTGCTGGAAAGGGGTGAGGGCCTCAAGGCCATTCAGGAGGAATTGAACCTGGGCCAATCCGGTTACGTAAGACCCGGAGCCGCTCCCCAAATCGGCCAGATGGAGGGGGCAGACATCCTGGTGATCGGGGCCATTACCGCCTTTGAGCCGGAAGCTTCGGGCCTGGGAGGCGGGGGGATCGTGGTCCCCTATAAGATTCCCTTCCTGGGAGGGGCCAAGTTTAAAAAGAAAGAGGCCTACATCGCCGCTGATATAAGGCTGGTAGACGTGCGCACGGGAAGGGTAATTGCCGCCACCACCGTGGAGGGCAAAGCTTCTTCCTGGAAAGTGGGCGGTCTGATGGGGGGCGTGCTGGGTGACGTGGCCCTGGGAGGCGGTCTTGAGGCTTACAAGAATACTCCCCTGGAGAAAGCGGTTCGGGTAATGCTTTATAACGCCGTTGAGGCCATTTCCCGGATGGTCCCCGAAAATTACTACCGTTGGGGCGAGAATACCCCTAATTACAACCAGCCGCCGGTCGCCTCGCAGCCTGCCGCTTCTGCCGCTGGAGGCGTTTCCGCGGCGCCCAAACCTTCCGGGGCCATTATCGGGGCGGAGGAGAGCTTCAAACCAGGGCGGATGGTCCTTTTTAAGGAAGATTTTTCCCGTTATCAGATCGGTGATATCCCTGAGAGCATGAAGCTTAAAGGACAGGCGGAAGTGGCCATGTTCAGCGGTAAAAAATGGCTAAGGGCCCTGAGTGACAAAGTAATTCTTTCCAAAAAGATAAAACTTCCTGCTAATTTTGCCGTGGAATGGACCATCTATTTCAGCGGTTCTTACACGGGCATGAGCCAGGCCTTTTACCTGGGCCCTTACCGGGATAAGTGGGAATTTTCAGAGATCTTGCACTGGGCTTCTGACTGGGCTTATCCGCGCTGGCGTAACCAGAGTATCAAGACGGTCAAGCTACAGGCCGGCAACCCCTACCATTTTGCCGTCCAGCAAAAGGATGGCCGTTTGAAAATTTTCGTAAATGGCAAACGGATCTACCAGGAGAAGGTGGCCCGTGGTATTTTAGGAAAGCTCTCTAACCGTGACCAGATAACCTTTTATCTGGGTGGGGCGAACCCTGCCGAAGGAAGGGAAATTTTAATTACCGATATTGTGGTAACGGGGTATTAGCCATGGAACGCGAGGTCCTCGCACAAAAAGTAAAAGGGCTTCTTCCTTCTGAAAAAGTGGAAGAATTTTTTGAAGCCTTTTATTTTGGAGAGGAACCCGCTTATCACCTGGAGCTTGGTCTGAGGGATTGGGATCTTGAAAAAGGGGTCCTGACCCTGGAACTGCGCCTTATCGCCCGCCCCGGAAAGTGTTTGGCCTGCAATTTGACTTCGGGGCTGCCGGATGTCTTTCGCCGTCACCCTATTTTGAATCTGGCAGGGGTGGCGGAAAACGCCGTCCGTTTACTGGGGGACGGTTACGCACTGCAGGCCTGGGAGCTTGGCTGGACGGAGCAAGTAAACGCCGATTTGCACGTGGTGCCCTTCATAATCCGGGTCAAGAAAAAAGAGTAGGATCTAAAGGGGGCTTTTCTGTTCCAGAAAGCCCCCTTCTTTTCCCGCCAGAAGATAGGTATCGGCCCCGATTAAAAGGGGATAATTATGGACTCCGTGCCCAACGGGTATTTCGGCCAGAGTGGGCCCCCTGAAATATTCCGAGACTATTTCCTGAAGTTCATGGGTTTTGATCCGGTCAAAATCACCCAGTAAAAGTCCTTTTATTTTTTCAAAAACCCCGGTGAGGTATAATTGGGTCAAAAGGCGGTCCACCCGGTATAAATCTTCGTTAATCTCTTCGAGAAAGAGGATTTTTCCTTCCAGATCCGGGAACCAAGGCGTACCCACCAGACTTACCAGCGAAGTAAGATTTCCCCCAAGCAGCGGCCCCCGGGCTTCTCCCGGGTGCAACGTCTTTCCCTGAAGACGGATTTTGGCCCGGCGGAAGAGGCAGTTCTTCAGGGCCCCTAACGCGCAAATGCTCGTTTCGTAAAGGGAAGAGATGACCGGGGCGTGAAGGGTAATCATACCGAAGCGATGGTAAACGTAATTAAGAAGGATGCTGATGTCACTGAAGCCGATGACCCAGAAAGGTCGCCGGGGCGAGGCCAATATTTCGTCCAGAAAGGGAAGGAGCCTGAGACAACCGTATCCGCCCCGACTGGCCCACAAGACGTCAAAATTCCCCCAGCAACGGGCCAGCTGCCCCGCCCGTTCCTGGTCCCGCGCGGCGAGATAGCGACAGGGAGTCTCTTGGGGGAGGTATATTTCAAGGCCCCAGGCGGCCAGAAAACGTATTCCCTTCTCCAAAAGGCCGGACTTGGATCTGCCCGCGGGGGAGATGACCGCCAAGCGAGCCTTCGGGCCAAGGGGCGGAGGGAAGATCATCGGTATTTCTGGAACCAAAAGTAGAGTCCTTCCAGGGTGAGATTGGGTTCCACTTTTTCTATCTGGTAGGAGAGTTTTTGCATCACCGGAGCTAGACCCCCGGTGGCTATGATACGTGGTTTTTTCTCAAATTCAAGGGAAAGTTTGGTCACCAGGCCGTCGGTTAGGGCCGCAAACCCCCAGAGGATTCCGCTCCTCAGGGCCTCAAAGGTATCTTTACCAAGGGCCTTTTCCGGGGGGTGCCAGAGATCAACCCTCGGTAACATGGAGGTCTTTTGAAACAGGGCCTCGGCCGCCAGGTTTATCCCCGGGGCAATTGCTCCCCCGAGGTATTCTCCCTTCTCGGAGACACAGTCAAAGGTGGTGGCGGTCCCGTAGTCTACGATGATGAGCTGGGTGCGGTATTTTTGCCACCCCGCCAGGGCGTTTAAGACGCGGTCGATGCCCACTTCCGCCGGGTTTTTGAGAAGGACGGGAAGGCCCAGATTCTGGGGCGAGGGTATTTTGGGGGCGTAACCCAGATATTTGAGACACATCTCCTGCCACACCAGGGTGAGCGGGGGGACGACCGAGGCCAGGAGGACGTGTTTGATCCCTTTAAGCTCAAGGCGTTTCAGCCTGAGGATCCCTTCCAAAGAAGCTGCTAGTTCGTCCGGGGTAACCCCCAGGTCCGTGCCCAGACGGAAGCGGGTCTTTATTTGGTCCCTTTCAAAGAGGGCGCAGGTGGTATTGGTGTTGCCTATATCAACCGCCAGAATCATTAAACTCCCTCGTTTTCTACGTGCCAGATAACCCAGCCGTCCAGTTCCTCGCGGGCCTTAATTTTGGCCCGTACCCAGAGGGCTTCTTTAAGTTCTTTTTCCATGGAAGGAGAAAAACCGGAGAAAAGATAGTGTCTGGCCGTCCAGAAGGAGGGCAGACCGAAAAGATCAAGGAGGATGCCCTTGAATAAATTGGCCACTACTAGCTCTGCGGTAAGGGGGAGTACCTGGCGCACGTCCGCCCGTTTTACTTCAGCCCGTTCGGAGAGCCGGTTTAGGGCCAGGTTTTTCTCGGTCAAGGCCACGCATAACGGGTTGAAATCCACGGCCAACACCTCGGCACCCAGATGGGCCAGGAGGAGGCTTAAGAGACCGGCCCCGCAGCCAAGATCTGCGGCCTTTTTAAAAGGGCCAAACCGTTTCCAGAGGGTATAGATCCATTTGAGGGAAAGTTTGGTGGTGGGGTGGTTACCGGAGCCGAAGACCACCCCGGGGTCAAAAACAAGCCCCGGGCCCTCTTGCCAGACAGGCCTTAAAGTGACGTCCCCGATTTTTAAGGGCCCCACTTTCCTCCCCTCACCCCATT
>DROK01000131.1 GCA_011321895.1 Thermodesulfatator atlanticus | reverse complement strand
GTGGTCAAGCCCCTGGTGGGGGTACTGGATGACGGGCCGAGCGACGCCGCGGTTTTACGTCCGGATCTCGAGCGCCTCGACGGGCTGGTGGTGGCCCACGGCATCTGCCCCAAATTTTCAGACATAGACACTTACTGGATGGTCATGAACGCCGTTGATGAAGCGGTGCGTAACGCGGTTTGCGTGGGGGCTGACCTGGAACACATGGCCGGGCTGGATAATTTCTGCTGGTGTGACCCTATCCAGAGCGAAAAGACCCCTGATGGCCATTACAAACTGGCCCAGCTGGTCCGGGCCAACAAGGCCCTTTATGAAATCACCAAAATTTACGGGGTTCCCTGTATCTCCGGCAAGGACTCCATGAAAAACGACTACCTGGCCACCGGGTTGGGCTTAAGTCCGGAAGAAAACCCCTTCGGGGTGGGAACGGTGCTGCCTGACGGGAGCCTAAAGATCTCCGTCCCCCCCACCCTTCTCTTTTCCGTCATCGCCCGGATTCCTGACGTGACCCGGGCCATGACCATGGAGGTCAAGGCCCCGGGTGAGCTGGTATACATCCTGGGCCAAACGCGGGCGGAATTGGGAGGTTCTGAATATTTTGCCAGCCTGGGCTTTGTTGGCCAGAGCGTACCCCGGGTGCAGCCAGACACAGCCAGGGAACGGTATCTCCGCCTGCGAGAAGCCATTTATTATGGTCTTATCTCTGCGGCCCACGATTGCTCAGACGGCGGGCTGGCGGTGGCCCTGGCGGAAATGGCCTTTGCGGGCGGGCTGGGGATGGTGATAGACCTTTCGGCGGTGCCTTACGAAGGTGAAAACCGGGCTGATTACATCCTCTTTTCCGAATCAGCCAGCCGGATCATCGTCACCGTTCCCAGAGAAAAACAGCGGGAATTTGAAAAACTCTTCTCTGGTACCACGTACGCCTTAATCGGCGAGGTGGTAGCAGAACCGGTGCTTACGGTGCGTAACGGCCGCGGGGAAACCGTGATCGAAGAAAACATCTTTACCCTTAAGGCCTGCTGGCAAAAACCCCTGGCCTGGTAGTTCACAGGAGAGGCCTCTGGTGGACCCGGTCCACGTCCACCAGGGCCGGCTCTTCCAGATAAAACAGATAGGCCCGCGGTCTTTTCCCGAAAATTTCGGTAAGGACCTTTTGATAGAGCCCTACCTGTTCCCAGTGGGCCCTGCGTCTTCCCCCCAGTTTGTATTCAAGGAGGACCAATTCGTCTCCTAAAAAGACGAGCCGGTCAAGACGGTGCAGTTGCCCTGCTTCGTCCTGGAATTCCTGTTCGCAAAGGGCCTTGGCCCCCTGGGCAAAGAAAGGCTTGACTTCCTTAAGACTCAACGCCCGCGCCAGGACCCTGAAAAGAAAATCCCTTGCCTGGGCAAATTCTTCCCGGAAGCGGGGATCCGCCAGGGCCAGCGCCCGGTCGATGGCCTTTTTCAGGGCGGGCTTCAGTTCTTTGAGATGGTATCCCGGCGGGAGGGGTTCCAGGAAATAAAGGGCCTGGTGCGCCAGTTCACCGTAACTGATCTCCCGGCTCCGCTCACCAAGCATCTCCAGATCGTAGGAACGCACCCTGATTTTAAGACGCACGGCCCAAATACCCCAATCTTTCCAGAAAATAACGCACCACGTCCGCGGTCCCAAACCGGGCCCGCTCCGGGGCCTTCTCCGGCACAAAAAGATAAAGCCGTTCCTTGGCCCGGGTAAAAGCCACGTAAAGGAGGTTGAGGCTCTCCAGGGCCTGCTCCGCCTTATCCTTTAAGACTTTTTCCCGGATAGGGCCGGGGTAGGGTTGTTGTACGTAGCCGAGCCGGCCTTCGGCCAGCGTTACCAGCCGGGGCACTTTGGGTTCCCAGTGGAGGAAGGGAAGAAAGACCACGTCAAACTCAAGGCCTTTGGCCCCGTGAATGGTCAAGATCTTCACCGCCTCTAGTTCTTCCGGCAGCCCGAGGCGTTCTTCGAACCCGCGCTCCTGCCAGCGTTCAAGAAAGGCCGAAAGCCCCACCCCGTCCTGTTCAAAAGAAAGGACCAGGGACAAAAAGCGGTGCAAAAAGGCCTCCTCTTCGGGAAAACGTTCATACAAACGAAAGGTGTCAAAAATCTCGCGCACCAGGTCGTAGGGGGAAAGAAAGCCGACCTTTTCAAGGAGGGGCTTCAGGTATCGGTTATAGCCAGCCTGGTCCAGCTCTTTCAAAAGCTCAACCAGGGGGCCGGCGCCAAGCCTTTCCCGCCAGAAATGGGGCGGGAGCTTAAAATATCCCTGCGCGATAGGACTTCTAAGGAAGCCCACCAGGGCCACGTCGTGCAGGGGGTAATCGAGGAAGGTGAGCAGAGAAATCAGGGCCCTGATAAGGGGAGAGTTGGCCAGCCGCAGGGCGTTTTCCGTAATGGCGGGGATTTCCAGCTCAAAGAGCAATTTGGCCACTTCCTCGGCCTGATCGTTGGTCCTGACCAGGATGGCCACTTCCCCCTGGCCTGCATATTCCCGAAAGACAGGGGGCAGAAACTTCCTCAGGCTATCCAGGGTGTTCTCTTTTATCTCAAGGGCCGTTTCCCCGGTAAGGGTCACGATTTCAACCTGCCCCCCGGGGCGGTTTTCAGGGACCTTCTGGGAAACCTTGGCAAAGGTGGCGGCAATGGTCTCAGCAAATTCGGCCACGTAAGGGCAGTTTCTTCCCTCTTTCTTCTGGCCGTAGAGAAAACGCTGGGCTATCAGGCGCGCCACCCCTTCGTCAGCCAGGAGGGAGAAAAAGGTATTGTTAAAGGTGACCAGCTCCTCCCTGGCCCGCCAGTTATAGAGCAGGGGCTCTTCGATAAGGGGCACGGGCAAATCCCTGGCCGCCTCGCTGAAGAGGACCGGGTCACCGCCACGCCAGACATAAATGGCCTGCTTTACGTCCCCGACGTAAGTAAGCGTCCCCCCGGTGGAGAGGGCCTCTTCCACCAGCGGCCTTAAGGCCTCCCACTGTTGCCGGCTGGTGTCCTGAAACTCATCAATGAGAAAATGCCGAAATTTGGCCCCCAGCTTGCAGTACACCAGCGGCACGCCCTCGGCACGCAGGATCTTTTCCACTATCTCCACCCAGCCGCCACCGTGAATTAACCCTTCCTGACGCCGGAGGCGTTCCAGTTCGGCCTTCAAAAATTCGTAAAGGCGGGCGTAAGGGACAAGCCTTATAATGGCGCGCGCCAGGAGATATTCCTCAAGGAGCTGTTTAAAGCGGGTGTAAAGGTTTTCTAGCTCTTCGTCTTTGCGGGAGGCCTTAAAAAGCTCCCAGGCGAAGTTCTTCCAGAAAGGGGTGGCGGAAAAATTATCAATGGGGTCTTCAAATTTGACCTGCCAGGAAGGATAACGAAAAACAAACCCCCGCTCTTTGACCGCCTGAAGAAACTGAAAGGCGGCCTGTTTCACCTTTTCTTCCAGGGCTGAAAGGGGGCATTCCTCCTGGTTTGCCTCAAGGGGTCTTCCTTTCAGTTCGTACCGGAAAAGATCAAGGAGGGTCTTACGGATCCCCTTTTCCGGGTTAAACCCCCCTTTGGTCTCTATTTCAAGATACGCCAAAAGGACCTCCCGGAAGACGTCTCGCAGCGCCAGAGAGCCGTCTCGCAGGGAAAGGAGTAAACGGTCATAAGCCCGGGCGAGCAGGACGTCTTCTTTGAGTTCCGCTTCCAGATCCGGCCTGAGTCCGGCCTCCAGGGCCACTCCTTTTAAGATGGTAAAGACCAGGGAATCAATGGTGCGGACCTGAAGGTCATGATAGTGTTCAAAAATCAGCTCCAGCCATTGTCTGGCGGCCTGCGGAGAAAAGCCCGTTTTTTCGGCAAACTGCTGGCCGTAAGGGGTCCCCAAAGCGATCTCTTTGAGGGTGCGCACCAGGCGCTCCTTCATCTCACAGGCGGCCTTGTTGGTGAAGGTAATGGCCACCACCGAGCGCAGGTGCTGGGGCGCAGGGGCAAGGGTGGCCAGAATTTCTAAAAACCTCTGGGTTAAGCGGTAAGTTTTCCCGGCCCCGGCCGAGGCCTCGATTTTAAAGACAAACGGAGAAGTAGACCCTTTTGGTAGGGAAGATATCCGGTTATAAATCATGCACGCCCTAAATTTTAACCCTTTTTGCTTTAAGGCGGGAGGAAAAAATGGAACACATGGCCTTGTCTCCGGCTATGATAAAAGTTTTTGTACTCCTCTTTTTGGCGGTCACCCTTTTTGTCCTCGACTGGGTAAGGGTGGACATAGTGGGCCTTTTGATCATGGTGCTCCTGCCCCTGAGCGGGGTCATCAGCGCCGAAGAAGCCATTTCCGGCTTCAGTTCCAACGCGGTGGTCTCCATCATCGCGGTCATGATCATAGGGGCCGGGCTTAATCGGACCGGGATAATGGACCTCCTGGCCCGCAAAATAATAAGAATCGCCGGGAAAAGCGAAACACGCATCATGGTGGTGGTTTCTGGTACCGTTTCGCTGATATCGAGTTTTATGCAAAACATAGGGGCTGCGGCCCTCTTTCTCCCGGCGGTCTCCAAGATTTGCAAAACGCTTAACCTTTCACCTTCACGCATCCTTATGCCCATGGGATTCTGCGCCATTATAGGGGGGTGTTTGACCCTGGTGGGTTCAAGCCCCCTTATAATGCTCAATGACCTGATGAAGGCCTGGTGGACCCATAACGCCGCTGCCCTGAACGGCGCCCCTTTTGAACCCCTGGGCCTTTTCAGCGTAACCCCGGTAGGAGTGGCCCTGCTCCTGAGTGCGCTAACGTATTTCATTTTAATAGGTCGCTTTCTCTTGCCGGCCACCCCTAAGAAAGAACCCGAAACCTGCCCCAGATTAAAACTGGTAGACATCTACACCCCGATCCTGGACTACGCCTTGCTTCGGGTACCCGCCCATTTTAGCCCCCAGAGCCTGGAAAAACTCGCCATCGGTCAGCGCTTCCACGCTACCGTCATCGGCATCTTTAAAAAGAACCTGCCACCTATATTCGCCCCAGACAGACATACCTTCATAGAGGCCGGTGATCTGGTAGCGGTGATTTCCAGCAAAGAAAATCTGAAACGCCTGGCCGCGGAACTGAAATGGAATCTGGAAGAATATCACCACGAATTCACCAAAAGGTCCCTGGTACCAGAATACGGGCTGGTCCAGGGAATAGTGCCCCCGGGCTCCTCACTGATAGGCAACACCCTGGAAGAACTGGATTTCAGGGACCGGTACCACGCCAACGTCTTGGCCCTTTACCGGGGAGACCAAGTGATATGCGAAAACATAGCTAAACAGCCTTTACGGGCGGGAGACGCCCTCCTTATTTGGGGGCCGTGGGAGAAACTCAAAAAGTTACACAAAAACCTCGACCTGGTCTTTACGGAAGTTTTAAAAGGGGAGGAAGAAAAACCCAAAAAAGTCATCCCCGCCCTTATCTGTCTGGTGGGGGCCTTGACTTTGGCCATGGTATTTCAGGTAAAACTTTCGGTCGCCCTCCTCACCGGTGCCCTGGGCATGATCCTTTTAAAGGTAATCTCTATTGATGATGCTTACCGGGCCGTAGATTGGATGACCATCTTTTTATTGGCCGGCCTCATCCCTTTAGGGAGGGCCTTTGAGAAGACCGGGGCGGCTCACTTCATCGCTTCCCAGATCATAAATCTGGCAGGAGATTTTTCCGCCATCACCCTCCTTCTCACCATAGGTGTCCTGACTTCCTTTTTCTCCCTGGTGGCTTCCAACGTAGGAGCCACCGTGCTGATGGTCCCCCTTTCCATGAATCTGGCCCTGGAAACCGAATTCAACCCGCTCCTGGCCGGGCTTACGGTGGCCGTGGCTGCCTCTAACACCTTCATTCTTCCCACCCACCAGGTAAACGCCCTGATTATGCGTCCCGGAGGTTACAGGACCAAAGATTACCTCAGGGTGGGAGCCGGCATGAGCCTGATATATCTCTGTGTCATGTGTGCGGTTATTTATTTCTTCTATTAGTCCTTTTGGCTGGGGCGTTTGATTTTGATCGAAAGGACCAGGGTCTTTTTCTCCTCAGGCGCCAGGAAAAAGGCCCAGCTGACCTCCCCGTCGGGTTTACGCTTGTCCCAGGGAGGATCTGCTTCGGCCTCGATCTTTATTTCTTTGCGGTGAGAAACGGGGATCCGGTCTCTCACTTCCACAAAGACCCTGCGGGGGTAATGGTTTATGATGGTGGTCCGGGTCACCTTTTCCTGGACTTCTTTGCCCCAGAAGGAGTCACCGGTGATGTCTTTTAAGACTTCCTGTTTGACCTCAATGAGTTCCGCTACACCAAAGTATATTCGGGCCTTCTGGCCCGGGGAGAAGGGGCCAAGCCAGGCCCGCCCCACAAAAGAACCATCCAGATACAGCTGGGCTGAAAGCCGGGGCAGACTGCGGTCAGGGGTAAAATCTGCACGGAAATAGGCCGCACAAACCGCGTAAAGTGGAACTTCAAGCGTTACCCTGTCAACCGCCAGGGTTTCTACCGGCAGGGGAATGACGTTTCGGCCAGGCACCAGGCGCACCCCTTTTATGCTTAACCTTTCCCAGTATGCGCTCCCCGCTACCTCCCTTTCAACCCGCGGGGGCTTAAGCTTTTTGAGCGCCGAGGCGGCCTTGCCCAGAAGGACCCGCGGCGGAGGCACGAGGCCCTCGGATATGACCCAGGGACTGAAGGGCGGCGGGGCCACGGCGCCCACGGCCCGGCTGCGGGGATAAAAACGCAGCTCCAGGGGCCCCAGGACCCGCCCGCTCTTTTGGGTGACCAGAAATTGCGGGGCAATTTTTAAGCTTTTTCGGGAGGTCTCAAGGCAGAAGGTGTAGTGATCTTTAAAGGTCAACCATCTGGGGGCCGGGTACCTTACCCAGAGCCGCCCACCTTCTGCCGCCCAGACAAGGAGGGCGCTTACTTTTTCACCACTGACCCTGGCTGAGAGTTTGTTTATCTCTTCCTTGAGGGCGACACGCTCCTTTTGAACCTTTTCCCGCTCCGCGTTTAACCGTTCTCTCAAGGCCAGGTATTTCTCAAATTCCGCCGCCGGAAGGGCTTCCTGGCTATGCTTGATACCCTCCTCCAGGAGGGTCAACTCGGCCAGAAGTTCTTTTTCCCGGGCGGCAAGCTCCTTCTCCCGCTCCCTAAGCTCTTTCAGTCTGTTGAATAGCTCTCCTTCTGGTTCTACTTCCGTCAAGCTGATATTAACGAGTTTGGGCGCCCCTTCCCGGCTGAGAAACTCTATTTCTTCCAGGGAAATTCTGGCAAGCAGGGGCAGGGTGTTTTCCCCTTCCTTGACCTCAAATTCCTCAACGATAAAGACACCGTTGCGGTAAACCTCTATCACCCGGGGGAGGGCGTAAATTTTTCCAGCCAGCAAAAGGACCAAAAAGCAGGAAAACAGGATCCGCGCCAACATCATTTCTAAAATACAACGTAGGGGAGGGCCTTGGCCAGCAATTTTTGGTTGGGGAAAAAATTTTCTAAATTCCTTATCCTGGTCTCCCGGCGGGCCGCCAGGATACGCTTGGCCACGGTGGGGCCGATGCCAGGTACCCTCAAAAGCTCCCAGTAAGAGGCCTTGTGGAGATCGACCGGGAAGAATTCCGGGTGGGCCCTGGCCCAGAGCTCTTTGGGGTCCGTATCAAGGGGGAGCCGGCCCTTTTCCAGCGGGATTTCCGCGGCCCGGAAACCGTATTTACGCAGGAGAAAGTCGACCTGGTAGAGCCGGTGCTCCCGGGTGCGCAGGTCACCCCGCCGGGCCTCCTTCTCTCCAGGGAGGTCCCCGCGTCCGAAACCCGGCTGATAGGCGGAAAAATAAACCCGGTTAAGCCTGAACTTCCGGTAAAGTAACTCCGTGGTCCTGATAATGGCGGCGTCGTCTTCCCCGGAAGCCCCCACGATAAACTGGGTGGTCTGGGAGAGGGGACGTCCCAAACGCTCCTTAAGGCGGGCGATTTCCGCCAAGCCCTCAAGGAGGTGCCTGCGAAAATCCTTTTTCCGGGAAAGGCGGGAGAGATAGGTTTCTCCCGGGACTTCTATGTTCAGGGAAAGGGCGCTGGCGTAACGGGCCGCCGTGGCTATCGCTTCCCGGCTGGCCCCCGGGATCACCTTGAGGTGGATATAACCGGCAAATCCCTCTTTTTCCCGCAGAATCTGGGCGCAGGCGATCAAACGCTCCATGGTGACGTCAGGGGAGGCGAAGACTCCGGTGCTCAAAAAGAGCCCCTGCACGAGCCCGCGGCGGTAAAGTCCCATGAAGACCCGCACCAGCTCTTCCGGAGTCAAACTGGCCCGGGGAGGATCGGTGTCCACACGCAGAGGACAATAGGCACAATCGTTAAAACATACGCTGGAAAGGAGGGTACGCAAAAGGGTCATCCGGCGGCCGTTGGGGAGAGTAACCGGGTAGAGCCAGCGTCCTAAAGGCCCCCGCCTCCGTCCCTGGCCTAGAGGATCTTTGGCACACGAGCCCGCCAGATCAAAACGGGAACCCTCGGTCAGGAGTTTGAGACGCCGGGAAAGGTCTGGTCTCAGGACCAGACCGGGCGACTGGCCAAATAAAGAGGCCTGCCGGTACATAATTTTAGCATGGCAGGCCCCTTTAAAATGTCAAGCTAGGCCACCGGATAAGCCTCTGGCGGCCGTTCTTCAAGAAGCCGGACGTTGGTGGCCCCTTCGTCGAGCTGGACGATCTTGGTCCGGGTAACCACCCTTTCGGGCAGGGTAATGGTCTTGCCCCGCCGTCTTATCACCGTGGGGGCAATTCTGGTCTTATAGGTGATCTTGACCCCGAAAACCTTCCGGCCAAAACGGGTGGTATATTCCCCGGGCCCTTCCAGTTTGATATCAAAGGCGTCTCCAGGGAAATAGACCCGTTTGACCCGCAGCCGGGGATAGACCCGACCCCCCTTGTATTCGTGGGGGCTTTCGTAAACCAGCCACAGGACCTTGCCGCTCCGATAACGGGCTTCGGTGGGCACGTACTTTTCCGCCTTTTCCTCCTCTTCCAGTAAGCGCTGGAGGTATTCCTCGATGGTCTCTTCTTGTACCAGTTCGTCTTCGTTCCATACCTCGTAAGCCACGTCCCAGCGGTTAACCGCCGCGATAATGTTGGCCAGGGTCACCGAGCGTTCGTTCTCCTGGTGGGCGATCTCACGCAATTTCGGGGTGTGTTCTCCGAGACGCCGCTCAAGCTCGCGGGAATAGGTCAGGGTGACCAGAAAATCCGCGTATTTTTTGAGTTCGGTAAGTTCTTCGGGTTCGTCTACAAAGAGCATGGCCTTACGCAAACGACAGAATTCGCGCCTCAAGACGTCCAATTCTTTCTGGATTTCCTCTATAATCTCGAGGGGTTTGGCCTCCTCAATTTCTTTAATGAGGGCGTCGTCTAATTCGTCGAGCTTTTTCTCTATTTCTTCGGCAGTGTCCGCACGCCACGGGTTATAGTGTTTATCCCAGCCTTTGAAACGGGCCACGTAATTTGCCAGTCTAACCGTGGCCACGTTCTCCTCCCTGGCAGCCTCGCGAAGCTCCTCCACCCTGGGCCCAAACTTTTTTTGCCAGAAGGGACTGTAAGTCAAAGTACAGAGGTAATCAGAGCGTTTTTTGAGGTCCGTGAGTTCTTCCGGCCTCTCCACCGCCAGCATTTCGTCCCGGATGAGACAGTTGATCCGCCTGATGTCCTCCACACTGTTCACCGGCCCGTAAATCCAAGCCATCCTCCCACCTCCTTTTGAAGAGATTAGCTCTATCTGGAAAAATAGGTATAAATTTCGGTTTGGCCAGGAAAAATGACAGAAATCAGGTTAAATAAATTGTTGGCCCGGGCAGGTGTTTCCTCCAGACGGAAGGCCGACGAGTTAATAAAAGAAGGGAAGGTCAAGGTCAACGGCCAGGTTGTTACCGAAGTAGGGCTGAAGGTAGACCCGCAGCGGCAAAAAATAGAAGTTAACGGAAGGCCGGTCTCTTTAGAACCCCTCGTTTATTACGTTTTTTACAAACCCCGGGGCTATCTTACCAGCCTTTATGACCCCCACGGCCGCCCTACCATCGCCCAGTTTTTAAAGGGATTGCCGGTACGGGTCTTCCCCGTGGGTCGGCTGGACGCTGACACCGAGGGTCTGCTCCTCCTCACCAACGACGGTGAACTGGCGCACCACCTTTTGCACCCCCGCTACGGGATCAAACGTACGTACCAGGCCACCGTCAAAGGGCACCCCCGCCCCGAGGACCTGGAACGCCTACTAAAAGAAGGAATTGTGGTAGAAGGCCGCAGGGTCTTTCCTAAAAGCATAAAACTCCTCAAAAAAGGGCCCCGTTCCACCACCTTCAAAGTGGTAGTGGGAGAAGGGCGCAAGAGAGAAGTGCGCAAACTCTTTGCGGCGATAGGCCATCCGGTGATAGCCCTGAAACGGGTGGCCTTTGGCCCCCTGACCTTGAAAGGACTCAGGCCAGGAGAGATAAGGCCTTTAAGTCTAAAGGAGCTCAAACAACTAAAAGAAGCGGTCAAGCTTTGAGGTGCTGGCGCCAGAAGGTGTATAGTCTTTCGTAAACCTCGTAAGGTACGAATAAGTTCCCCTTCCCGCGCCCCAGCTCGATTTCCGGCTTGTTAGCCCCGTGAAAGTCGCTCCCCCCGGAAACCAGGAGCCCAAACTCTTCCGCCATCTCCAGGCAGAAGGCGGTATACTCTTGGTCGTGATCGGTGTAATAGGCCTCGATAGCGCTCAGGCCAAGCCCTTTCAGGTAGGCCACGTATTCCCTGGTTTCTTCCCGGGAAAGGCCCAGGTAATAGGGGTGAGCCAGGGAAGCAAGCCCCCTGGCCTCTTTAATAACCGCAATGGCTTCTTCCGGACTCAAGCGGGCCTTGGGCACGTAGGCGGGTTTGCCTTTTCCCAGGTATTTTTCAAAGGCCTCGTCAAAATCCTTGACCACGCC
>DROK01000130.1 GCA_011321895.1 Thermodesulfatator atlanticus | reverse complement strand
TTTTCAAATTTTACATTTTTGTCAAAATAAAAGCAGTAAAAAATAGGACATTTTTGTGTGAGTGGTGAGAAAAAGGGAGATTTTGGTAGGTAACATTTTTTTAAAAATTTGTTTCATTTCTGTAAAAAAGAGAGCCTCTCTGTTCCGCGTTAATTTACAAAAATGAAACTTCTTCGTCCTTTGTCCTTTGATATTTAATGTGTTAAGGCTTAAGGAGGATTAAGAAAGGAGGAAAGGATGTTCCGGGCGGTGTCCCTTGTGCCTTTGGGTAACGTGAGGCAGGACGTTATAGACGCGGTAGCAGGTGGCATTTATGAACACCTGGAACTGGAGGTCTATTTCGAACCTCCGGCCCCGTTGCCGGAAAAATTCTTCGATCCCATGCGGGGGCAGTTTAAGGCTGACGACCTGATAACCTATTTCCAGCAAAACGTGGAAACCCGCGCACGGCTAAAACTGGGGATAACCGCCGTGGATCTGTACGCCTGGGATTTGAACTTTGTCTTCGGGATTTCCATCCTGAAACAGGGCACCTCCATCGTTTCTTACCGTCGGCTGGACAATACTTTTTATCATCTCCCTCCCAATGACCGGCTCCTTTACGAGCGGGTCACCAAAGAGGCCCTGCACGAATTGGGCCACGCCATCGGCCTTGATCACTGTGAAGCTCCCTGCGTGATGCATTATTCTAACAGCGTGCTGGAAGTGGACGCCAAACCTGTTAAATTTTGTCCTAATTGCTGGCGTAGACTCAATCTCCTCCTGGGACGACAGGGAGCGTAATGGCAGAAAAGAGGGTTATTTTAGGGACCGCAGGCCATATCGACCACGGCAAAACGACTCTGGTCAAAGCCCTTACGGGGATCGATACCGACCGTTTAAAAGAAGAGAAAGAGCGGGGCATCACCATTGAGCTTGGTTTTGCCCACCTCACCCTGCCCAGCGGGATAAGGCTCGGTATCGTGGACGTTCCCGGACACGAACGCTTTATCAAAAATATGGTAGCCGGGGCCAGCGGGGTGGATTTGGTGGCGCTGGTGGTGGCGGCGGACGAGGGGGTCATGCCGCAGACCCGGGAGCACCTTGAGATCTGCGAGCTCTTGGGGGTAAAGGCCGGGGTGGTGGTCATCACCAAAAAAGACCTGGTAGAGGAAGACTGGCTTGAACTCGTCAAAGACGACGTGGCCCAGGCCCTTAAAGGCACCTTCCTTGAAGGGGCTCCTATGGTGGCGGTCTCAGCGGTTACCGGAGAGGGGCTCGGGGAGCTTATTGAAACCCTGGATGCCCTGGTGCAGAAAATACCTGACCGACCGGCCAAAGGTCCCTTCAGGCTTCCGGTAGACCGGGTCTTTACCATCAAAGGTTTTGGCACCGTGGTGACGGGGACCGCCCTTTCCGGGCGTATAAAAGTCGGGGAAGAGGTTTTAGTCTATCCCAAAGGGCTTTCGGGCCGCGTGAGGCGGATCCAGGTCCACGGAGAAGACCGGGACTCTGGGGAGGCCGGCCAGCGCACGGCCCTCAATTTACAGGGTATCGAAAAGGAAGAGATTGAGCGGGGAGACGTGGTGGCCCATCCCGGGGCCCTGCGCCCATCCCTCGTTCTGGATGTAGCCCTGAAATATCTATCAAGCGCTCCCAAACCCTTGCTCCATAATACCCGGGTCCGTTTCCACATCGGTACCAGCGAGATCTTGGGCCGGGTGGTCCTCATCGGGAAAGACAAGGTAGAGCCCGGTCAGGAGGCGCTGGCCCAGATCAGGCTTGAAGAACCGGTAGTGTGTTGGCGGGGTGACCATTTTGTCATTCGCAGCTACTCTCCCATGATAACCATTGGGGGCGGTTGGGTGCTCCATCCCGTGGCCCGGCGGCGCAAGCGTTCTCAACCCCGTCACCTTGAGGAACTGAAACTCTTGCGAGACGGTTCGTTAGAGGAAATCGTTCTTTATCACCTGGAACAGGCGGAAGAATTCGGTTTGCCCTTTGAAGAAATAGCGCTTAGGGTTTCCGTTTTCGGGGAGGAGCTGGAAAAGCTCCTTAAAAAACTAAAAGAGAAGGGTCAAATAAAAGAGGTCCGCAGCGAAGGCAAGAGGCTTTTTCTGGCCCGCAGAATTTACGAAGACCTGAAGGGAGAGATCCTTACCAGGCTTAAAAAATACCACGAAAAATTTCCCCTGAAGCCCGGCCTGGCCAAGGAGGATCTGCGCCAGCGTCTGCCTTCTGGCCTTGAGCCCCGCGTCTTTGAGACCATGCTGGAAGAACTGGCGGGCAAGGGAGAGATAATCCAGGAAAAAGAGATAATAAGGCTTGCCTCCCACCGGATCGTACTGGCCGAAGAGCAGGAGGCCCTGAAGAAAAAGATCGAACAGGCCTTTTTGAAGGCGGGCTTTCAGCCCCCGGACAAAGACGAAGTCCTTTCCCGTTTTCGGGACACCGCTCCGTTAAACGTGGAAATTTTTAATCTCCTCCTGCAGGAAGGAACCCTGGTAAAATTGAAAGACGGGCTTGTCTTTCACCGCGACGTATTAGAGCAGGTCAAAAAAAAGGTGGTAACCTATCTTTCCCAGAACCAGGAAATGGCGGTAGGGGATTTTCGCAAACTGATCGGAGGGGCCAGCCGAAAGTATTTGATCCCCCTCCTTGAATATCTGGACCAGCAAAAGGTCACCATCCGGGTGGGAGATAAACGGGTTTTGCGCAAGGGTGGAAAGGGCTAGGCCGTTTTACTAGATTATGACCCACCCGAAAGTCCTTCTCAGTCGCCGGTTCGCCAGGGCCCTTGCCGTCTACGACCGCGAGGCCGTCATCCAGGCCGAGATGGCCGAGGCCCTGCTCCAAGCCCTCTCACCCTATTGTTTTGAAAGAAAGTATGTCCTTGAGATAGGGGCGGGGACCGGGCTTTTTACCAGAAGACTTTTAGCCCGCAAGAGACCCGCCTTCCTCATCACCCTGGATCTGACACCCGCCTGCGCAAAATACTTGCGTCCCCTCCCTTTCGTGGTGGCAGACGGGGAAAATCCCCCTTTTAAACCCGAAAGTTTTGATTTTATCCTGGCAAACGCGGTGTTTCAGTGGTTTTTAAACCCGCAAAAGGCCTTCGTGACCCTGGCCGGTCTTTTAAAACCCGGAGGGCTCCTGGCCTTCACTACCTTTGGTCCGGCCACCATGAAGGAATTTGGCCGTAAAGAAAGACCTCCCGGGCTGAACGCTCTAAATGAGATAAGGGCCATGAAGCCCGCTTTTATGAAGGAGATAAAGGCCCTTAGCTGGCAGCGGGTCCTTTATTTCCCTTCGCCCAGGGAGATCCTAAAGCACGTGCGCCATACCGGGGCCATGGGCTTTTTAAAGCCCCACTGGTCGCCCAAAGAGATTAAAAGGTGGGAGATGGCATACGAAAGCCTCAAGACTCCGGCGGGATTCCCTTTGACCTTTGAGCCCATTCTGATAGTCTGGCAACGATGATCTTTTTCGTTACCGGCACGGATACTGGCATAGGCAAAACCTACGCCACGGCGGTCTTGGCCCGGGCCTTTTCTGCCCTCGGCCAAAAGGTCATCACCCAGAAACTGGTCCAGACCGGGGCCAGGGAGCCGGAAGACCTCCTGCTCCACCGCAAGCTGGCCGGCCTTCCTGTCGATCCCCCGGAGCTTTTGGCCTTAACCTGCCCTTATATTTTTGCCTATCCCGCCGCCCCGGAGACCGCCGCAGCCCTTGAGGGCCAGGAGATTGATGTCCTTCACCTGAAAGAAACCCTAAAAATCCTCGAACAAGATTATGACGTAGTGCTTACCGAGGGGGCCGGAGGACTTTACGTACCTTTGACCGCCGCGTATACCATCTATGACTTTATTAACCTGGTCATGGTCCCGGTCTTCGTGGTCTCAGCGGCCCGTCTGGGCACCATTAACCATACGGTCCTCACCCTTAAGGCCCTAAAACAGCGCGGACTATACGTAGCCGGCCTCCTTTATAACCTCCATTTTGCCGAGGACGAATTCCTGGCCCAAAGGAGCCTTGCAGACATCAAGCGTCTGGCCGGGGTGGAAAACGTGCTTTTGCTACCCACCATAAAGGATGAAATCCCTGCCTCCCTGGTGGAAGAGGCGGCCGGGTTTTTGGCCAAAATCCTTTCCCGTCCCCGTTTTTAGTTTAGCTTTTCCCCAAAAGGCGCAGGATATCGTTGTAAAAGACCACTATCATCAGGACGATCAAGAGGGCCAGCCCCAGCTTCATGACGAATTCTTTGGTCTTTTCGGGAATGGGTTTGCCCCGCAGGCCCTCGATAGCGTAAAGGAAGAGGTGCCCGCCGTCCAGCATAGGGATGGGGAGGAGGTTAAGGACCCCGAGGTTTACCGAAAGTACCGCCATAAAGGATACCAGTGGCCAGAGTCCGGCCTGGGCCTGTTCACCGGCCAGTTTGGCGATAAAGATAGGCCCTCCCAGGGTGGAAAGGGGTAGAACCCGTTCCACCAGCTTGATAACCGAAACCACTGTGAGTTTGATCATGGCAAGCACCATGAGGAAGGCCTCGGCCAGGGCCTTTACGGGATCGGTCTTTACGAACCGGGCCTTGCCCGCCGACATGATACCGATCAAGGGGGTTTTGATGGTCTCACCGAAGATGTTTTTCACTTCCCTAAGCTGAGGGGTCACCGTGACCACGAGCTTTTCCTGGCCGCGTTTAATGGTCAGCTTTAGCGGTCGCCCGGCACTTTTTTTGATAAGGGCGTTTAGCTCCTGCCAGCTTGAGATGGGCTGGCCGTTAACCGCTACGATCAGGTCCCCGGGCTTAAGGCCGGCCTGGGCCGCAGGACTGTCAGGCAAGACCTTTCCCACTTCCGGCAAATAGACGGGTTTTCCCTGAAAGACAAAGACCAGGACGAAAAAGAACCACGCCAGGACAAAGTTGGCCAGAGGCCCGGCCAATACGATCAGGGCCTTGTCCCTCAAAGGGCGGTGGGAGAAAGAGTAGGGTATTTCCTCAGGGCTTAGCCTTTCCCCCGGGTTTTCTCCCAGGAGTTTTACGTATCCTCCTAGAGGAATGGCGGAGAGGATATATTCGGTGTGCCCCCGTTTAAAACCCACCAGTTTGGGGCCAAAACCCAAGGAAAACTTAAGGACCCTTACCCCAACCAGACGGGCCATCAAGAAATGGCCCAATTCGTGGAAAAAGATGAGCACCCCTAAGACGACGATTACGGCTAAAACGGTATACATCAAATCTTCTCCAGTCGGTCTGCAATTTCTTGGGCTTTGATCCTTGCGAGTATATCGGCTTCGAGGACGTCTTCCAATGAGTTAATTTCTTTTTTCGGGCAGGCAGCCAGGGTTTCTTCCACCAAAGAGGGGATGAGGTCAAAACGGAGGCGACCTGAGAGGAAGGCTTCCACCGCCACCTCGTTGGCGGCGTTTAATATGGCCGGCGCCGTACCTCCTTCTGCCAACACCTGGTAAGCCAGTTTTAGACAGGGGAATTTTTCCAGATCCGGTTCTTCAAAGGTAAGGGGAGAGGCCGCTACCAGATCAAGGGGAGGCAGCCCCAGGGGGAGCCTTTCGGGATAGGAGAGGGCGTAAGCTATGGGAATACGCATATCAGGGATGCCCAGGTGGGCTATCACCGAGCCGTCAATAAACTCCACCAGGGAATGGACGATGCTTTGGGGATGGATTTTTACTTCTATTTTTTCAGGAGGAATATCAAAGAGAAAGTGGGCCTCGATTACCTCAAGCCCCTTGTTCATCAGGGTGGCAGAATCAATGGTGATTTTGGCCCCCATCTGCCAGTTGGGGTGTTTTAAGGCTTCCTCTACCGTCACCCGGGCCAGCTCTTCCTTGGCCCGGTCCCGGAAGGGCCCTCCTGAGGCCGTAAGGATCAGACGGGAGACTTCTTCCTTACGGCCCGCCTTTAAGGCCTGAAAAATGGCCGAGTGTTCGCTATCCACCGGGAGGAATTTGACCCCTTGCCTCTTAGCCTCCGCCTTTACCAAAGGCCCAGCCATGACCAGGGTCTCTTTGTTGGCCAGGGCCACGTCTTTGCCCTGTCTTACGGCCTCATAGGTGGGCAGGAGCCCGATGGCCCCGACCAGGGCGGAAACCACCAGCTCCACCTCCGGGTGTACCGCACAGGCGACGGCCCCTTCTCTTCCGTAAAGGATTTCAACCTCCGGAGGGGCCAACTCTTTTAATTTCTGGGCCAGGTTTTCGTTTTTGCAGGAGATGAGCCGGGGCTTAAATTTCCAGGCCTGTTCTGCCAAGAGGTTTATGTTTTCCCCGGCGGCCAGGGCGATTACCTGAAATCGATCCGGAAAACGGGAGATGACGTCTAGCGTATTACGGCCTATGGAGCCCGTGGAACCCAGAATAGAAATCTTTTTGGCCTTTTTAGAAGACATAGTCCTTCAACACCAGGCCCCAGTAAAGAAACGGGGCGGCAAAGATCAGGGCGTCGGTACGATCAAGAATACCACCATGTCCCGGCAGGAGGCTACCCGAATCCTTGACCCCCAAACCCCTCTTAAAGATAGATTCAAGCAGATCCCCCAGCTGGCCTATCAACGATAATGATAAGGCTTCCGCCAGTAAAAACCCCGTCCCTGCTAAATCGGCGTAATAACCCCACAGGAGCCCCAGCGCCGTCCCGAGCAGGGTGCCCCCTACCGCTCCTTCCCAGGTTTTTTTAGGGCTTACGCGGGGGATGAGGCGGTGCTTGCCCAAGGTCTTTCCCGCGTAAAAGGCCCCGGTATCCGTCCCGAAGACGCAGGCCATCAGGAAAAGGAGCCAGAATCTGCCTTGCGGCAGGGTGGTCAGGAAATAGAGGTGTATAAAGCCCAGAAATACGTACGTGTAACCGGCAAAGGCCAGACACAGTTGTTTAAGTGTTTTTTGGGGATCGTAGTTTTTGAGATAAAAACACAAAAAGAAAAAGAGCCCTGCCCAGAGCCCGGGCTCGGTCTGTTGAGCGGCGTAGCCCAGGGAAAGGGCCAGGGCGCCAGCCACAAAGACAGGCCCGGGTAGCTTAGCCATACGGGCCATTTCGTGCCACCCCAGGAGGGAACAGCCGCCCACTGTGATGAGGAGCAGGGTGGATGAGCCTTTTAAGATAAGGAATAAGACCAGGGGAAGCAGTAAAAGGGCGGTTAAAATACGGGCGGCGTGCATTATTTCAGGACTTTAATTGTTCGCTAAGCTTTCCGAAACGTCTTTCCCTCCGCTGATAATCTTTCAAGGCTTCCAGGAACTCCTTTTCGCGAAAATCCGGCCACAGCGTGGGGGTGAAATAGAGTTCAGTGTAAGCACATTGGTAGAGTAAAAAATTGGAGAGGCGGAGTTCCCCGCTCGTCCGAATAAGGAGGTCCGGGTCAGGCAGGTCTTTGGTATAGAGATAGGAGGCAAAGAGCGCTTCGTCGACCTCTTCGATTTTCAGTTTTCCCGCCAGACAGGCCCTGGCTATCTCCCGGGCGGCGTGGGCGATTTCAGCCCGCCCCCCGTAACTTAAGGCCAGGTTGAGGATCATCCCCTGGTTCTGGGAGGTTTTTTTGATGGCCTGGACCAGGAGCTCGTAGACTTCTTTGGGCAGGAGTTCAATTTCTCCAATGGCCCTGATCTGGATGTCTTTTTGGTGGAGTTCATCCACTTCTTTTTGGAGGTATTCCGCGAGCAAACGCATGAGAAAAGAGACCTCATCCTGGGGCCGTTGCCAGTTCTCTTTGGAGAAGGCGTAGAGAGTGAGGACCTTGATACCTATCTTGCGGGCCGTTTCCACCACGGCCCGGACGGATTTCATCCCCTCGCGGTGGCCCATAACGCGGGGTAAGCGCCGGGCTTTGGCCCAGCGGCCGTTACCGTCCATAATAATGGCCACGTGGGCGGGGATCTTCTCCGGGTCAAGCCCTTCCAACATCTAAACGGTCATTATGTCCTTTTCTTTCTGGGCCAAAATATCGTCTATTTTGCCGATATATTCGTCGGTAATTTTCTGGAGTTGCTCCTGGGCCCGGTAGAAATCGTCTTCGGAAATTTCTCCTTCTTTCTTGAGGTCTTTTAAATCGTTCAAGATATCCCGTCTTACGTTGCGTACCGCCACCCGGGCTTCTTCTGCCATCTTGCGCACCATCTTGACCAGTTCCTTCCGCCGCTCTTCGGTAAGGGGTGGTACTGAGATGCGGATAATCTTACCGTCGTTTACCGGGTTAAGACCAAGTTCGGCCCTCTGGATGGCCTTCTCGATGGCGGAGATAGCGGAAACGTCCCAGGGTTGGACCACTATCAACCGGGCGTCCTGGACGGTGATAGTGGCCATCTGGTTTAGGGGCATCTGGGTGCCGTAATAATCGACCTTGATGCCGTCAAGCAACGCCACCGAGGCCCGGCCGGTGCGGACCCGGGCCACTTCGTTTTTAAAGGTCTCCACGGATTTGGCCATCCGCCGTTTAGCGTCTTCCAAAAGTTCTTTAACCATGGCGCTCACCTCCCACGAGCGTACCCACTTTGTCCCCCAAAACCGCCCTTTTTATGTTGCCCGGTACCTGCACGTTGAAGACCAGGATGGGTAAGTTATTGTCCCGTGCCAGGGCGATGGCCGTAAGGTCCATCACCCTCAACTTGCGGGAAATTACTTCCTCGTAAGAAAGATAATCATATTTTCGGGCCTCAGGGTCCTTTTGAGGGTCTGCACTGTAGACTCCGTCCACCTTGGTGGCCTTAAGCATTAACTGGGCCCTGATCTCAAGGGCCCTCAAGGTGGCCGCGGTATCCGTGGTGAAAAAGGGGTTTCCCGTCCCGGCGGCAAAGATCACGAAATAACCCTTATCAAGCAGGGCAAGGACTTCTTCCCGGGCCACCGGAGCCACCACCCCTTTTATTTCGTAAGCGGAAAAGACCCTGGCGGGCACTCCGTGCTTTTTAAGGGCTTCTTCAAGGGCTATGGCGTTGATCACCGTGGCCAGCATGCCCATCTGGTCCGCGCGAACCCGGTCAAAACCCTGGGCCACTCCGGCCAGACCACGAAAGATATTTCCTCCGCCGACCACCAGGCCTACTTCTACGTTTAAGGTTTTTAGACCGGCAAGTTCTCTGGCCAGTGAGGATAAGACGGCAGGGTCAATGCCATAGGCGGCGGAGCCCATCAGGGCTTCGCCGCTTAATTTGAGAAGGATTCTCCGGTATTTCGGGGCCTCCTCCGACATTTATTCTTCCTCGCCTACCTGATAGCGGGTAAAACGCCTTATCTGAATGCGCTCTCCGGTCTTGGTCATAAGTTCGTTCAAGAGGTCTTGGATGGTGAGGTCAGGGTTTTTCACGAAGGGCTGTTCCAGTAGGACGGACTCCTTGAAGAATTTTTCCAGTTTGCCCTGGACGATCTTCTCGATTACGTTTTCCGGTTTGCCACTTTCTCTGGCCTGGGCGATATAGATCTCTTTTTCGCGGTTTATTATCTCTTCCGGCATGTCTTCCCGGGCGACGCAGACGGGGTTGGTAGCAGCGATATGCATGGCCAGGTCGTAAGCAAACTTCTGAAACTCTTCGGTACGGGCCACAAAATCCGTCTCGCAATTTACTTCCACCATGGCTCCCAGCTTTTTAGTAGCGTGGATATAGGCCGCCACCACCCCTTCTTTGGTGGCCTTGCCGGCCCTTTTGGCGGCCACCGCCAGGCCTTTCTGGCGCAGGATGTCAACGGCTTTTTCCAGATCGCCCCCGGCTTCTTCTAAGGCCTTTTTACAGTCCATAAAGCCTGCCGCGGTCTTCTCACGCAGCTTTTTTATCAGGTCTAAGGTGACTTCCGCCATTTTTCCCTCCTCTGCTATTTGGTGGTTATTCTTGGTTTTCGGCCTGGGTTACTGCTTCCGATTCGGTAGCGCTTAAGGCTTCGCTGACGATTTCTTCAGCGAGCTTCTCGGCCTCTTCTTCCGAGGAAGCCTCAGCGGCTTCCAGCATTTCGGCTTCTATCTCCTTGTCGGTTTCGGCCTGGAGTTTTTCTTCCCAGAGGCTCTTCCCTTCCAGACAGGCGTCGGCGATTTTGCTGGTCAACAGCTTGATGGCGCGGATGGCGTCGTCATTGCCGGGGATAATGTAATCGATGAGATCCGGGTCACAGTTGGTGTCCACGATGGCCACGATGGGGATCCCCAGCTTCCGGGCCTCAAGGACGGCGATGTGTTCTTTCTTGGGGTCCACGATATAA
>DROK01000129.1 GCA_011321895.1 Thermodesulfatator atlanticus | reverse complement strand
AAGCTCCTCCTTATCGTGGAACCAAAGGAGCTTAACGACCGTCAGCTTTACGAAATAGAACGTTTTCTGCGTTCGGGCCGTTCCGTGATCATAGCGGCCCAGGGTTTTAAATATACTTACAACCCCGACCCGGAAGGGGAGATCGTGGCCTACCCCCTCAAGGAGCCTTTGACGATCAACAAGTGGCTTAAAAGGCTTGGGGTCGAAATAGACGATAGACACCTTTTTGACGAACAGAGTGTGGTGCTGGCCCTATCCGTCCCCCGCCGTATCGGTATGTTCACCGCCATCATCCGGCAACCGGTCCGTTTTCCCATGCAGATCCAGATATTGCCTCCACAAATGAACCAGAAGCTTTCGGTTACCAGCAGGCTCTCGGCCCTGCTTTATCTTTGGGGCAGCGCCCTTAAGGTGGACAAAGAAAAGCTGGCCAAGCTCGGACTTGAGACAGAAGAACTCTTTCATTCAAGCCCCCGCTCCTGGCTGCACCCGTACAGCCCTGGCCCTTTAAAGGCAGAAGCCCTGGCCCCGGCCCCCAAAGATCCCAAAGGCCCCTTTCCTCTGGCCTTGATGCTTTCTGGCCGCTTTCCGCTCACCTTTGAAAAGGTCCCCCCGTGGCCGGAAGAAAAGGACAAAAAGAAAAAAGAAGGCGAGAAAGAACCTTCCAATAGTGGTGCTGACAAAGATTCTCTTGCACCCAAGAAGGCTCGTTTGGTCCTGGTGGGTTCAAGCGAGATGTTTGCCGAAAGTGCCATCCAGGCCTTCAGCAACGCCGTCTTTCTGGCCAACCTGGCCGAAAGCCTCACCCTGGGCGAGGAGCTTCTCTACATCAGGGCCAAGACCCAGGTGCAGCGTTACCTGCGGGAGGTCTCAGACCGGGAGAAGTTTTTCTGGCGGGTGCTCGTCATGTTCGGGCCCCCGGCGGTATGGATCCTGCTTGGCGGCTTGCACGCGGTCAGGAGGCGCCGGCGCCGGGAAAAATATTTGAGGCGGAGGGCAAGATGAGTCGCAAGGTCCTGGCTCTCCTAGGAATATTTTTCGCGTTCAGTTTCTTGTTCTACCTGGGCACCACCAGAGAGCACCAGGAAGGTCTCAAAAGCCTTTTAAAACCCCTGGGTGCCCCTTCTTTTAAGGAGGCGGATGAGATCGAACTTTCTTATCAGGGTAAGGGTTTTAGGCTCAAAAAAGAAGGGGAGGAGTGGGTGATCCTTTCTGATTTCAAGAAGCCCGCCCGCCAGGCCACGGTGACCGAACTTTTAGAGACCCTGGCTGATCTCCACGGGGAGGTACGGGCCAAAGGGAAGAGATACTTTTCCCGCTTTGGGGTCTCTGAAAGGGAGGCCTTACACCTGGTCCTTAAAAAAGACGGCCAGGAACTGGCCCATTTCCTCATCGGCAAAAGGGGGCCCCAATGGGAAAGCAGCTTTTTGCGTCTTAAGGGAAGCCAGGAGATTTACCTGGTCCCGGTAAATCTGCTCGCCAAACTTGATATCTGGGAAGAAGGGCCCGAGGTCCCGCAAGACAAGGCTTTTGTGGACTTAGAGGTCCTGAGTCTCCCGGTTAAGGAAATAAAGACCCTTTCTCTTACAGGACCCCAAGGGGGCTGGACCCTAAGACGTGAAGGTTCAAAATTTGTCTTTACAAAAGACGGGCGGGAAAAGGAGATAGCCCCGGCGCAGGCCGAAAAGTTTATGCGTAAGCTCTTTCCCCTCTTGGCTGAAGAAGTGGTGGCCCCTGAAAGTTTTAAAGAAAAAGGGGCCTTGCGTTTGAGCTATGAACTGCGTAACGGCTTAAAAGGTGAGCTCGAAATTTCTTGCGCCTCCAAGGAGTGTCTGGTGCGTAAGAAGGGGTTTGTCTTTCGGGTCAAGCGTGAAAACCTGGCCCCGCTCTTTAAACCCTTTGAAGGAAAAGACTAACGGATAGAGACCGCCCTTATCTGTTTGAGGTCAGTTTCACCGGCAAGGACCTTCCAGATGCCGTCCTGTTTGAGGGTGAGCATCCCGGCCCTCAAGGCGGCGTCACGGATCTCGTGTACCGGGGCGTTTTTTACGATCAGTTCCCTGATTTCGTCGTTGGCCACCAGCAATTCGTGAATCGCCAGGCGGCCTTTGTATCCCGTCTGGTTACAGAAAGAGCAACCTTTGGGGCGGAAGAGACTCCGTCCTTCAAAATCCTTTTCGGTAAGAGGGGTGACGGGGTGTTCCCCGTATTCTTCGATGAGTTTGGCCTTTTCTTCCTCTCCGGGTTCGTAAGGTTCCTTGCACCGGGGACAGAGCCTTTTGGCCAGCCGCTGGGCCAGGATGCCGAGTAGGGCGTCGGCAAAGTTGTAAGGGTCCATCCCCATGCCGAGCAAGCGGGTCACCGTCTCTGGGGCGCTATTGGTGTGCAGGGTGGTGAAGACCAGGTGTCCGGTAAGGGAGGCCTCGATTACGGTTTTGGCGGTTTCCTCGTCCCGGGTCTCTCCGATCATGATGATGTCCGGGTCCGCCCGTAAAAAGGCCCGCAAGACCCGGGCGAAGGTAAGGCCGATCTTGGGCTTTACCTGTACCTGGCGCAGGCCATCCTGGACGATTTCCACCGGGTCTTCCGCCGTCCAGATCTTCTTGTTGGGCCGGTTAATATACCCCAGGGCCGCGTGCAGGGTGGTGGTCTTACCCGAGCCGGTGGGCCCCACCACCAGGATTAACCCGTAGGGCATCTCAATGAGGGCTTTGAATTTCTCCAGGTATTCTGGCCGCAGCCCGATTTGGTCTAACGGCATGGCCTCCACCGAGGCCAGGATCCGCATGACCACGTCTTCGTTGTTTTCGATGGTGGGGATGGTGGCCACCCGGACTTCGAAGCTGCGACCGTTCTT
>DROK01000128.1 GCA_011321895.1 Thermodesulfatator atlanticus | reverse complement strand
GACCACCACCGTCATCATTTACCCAGATAGACCTGCTGGATGAACGTTTCTTGGATTTCCTCTCCTTGCCAGGTGGCCACCAGACGGCCGTTTTCGAGAAGATATCCCCGGTCTGCCAGTTGTAAGGCCTTTTTGGCGTTTTGTTCTACCAGAAGCACCGTAAGCTTGCCCTTGAGGGCGGCCAGGGTAGCATATATTTCCTGGACCACTTTGGGAGCAAGCCCCATGGAAGGTTCGTCCAAGAGGAGCAGCCGGGGCCTGGCCATCAGGGCCCGGGCGATGGCCAACATCTGTTGCTCTCCCCCGGAAAGGGTACCGGCGGGCAGGTCTTGCCTTTCTTTCAAAACCGGAAAGAGGGTGTACACCTCTTCCAAACGGCGGGCAAGCTCTTTAGGAGACACAAAGCCCCCGAGTTCCAGATTCTCTTTGACCGTAAGGGAACCGAAGACGTGCCGCCCTTCCGGGACCAGACAGAGTCCCATCTTTACCCGCCTCCACGGTGGGAGACTGGAGAGTTCACGGCCTTCAAAAAATATCCGCCCCTGGCAGGGCACCTGGCCCACAATGGCTTTGAGCAGGCTGCTCTTGCCTGCCCCGTTACGCCCCAGAAGGACCACAAATTCCCCCTCAGCCACGGTGAGATCAACCCCGGCGAGGGCCGTAATAGCGCCGTAACGAACGGTTAGATCCTTTACCTCAAGCATCGCTGCCGAGATAGGCCTCAATCACTTTGGGGTCTTGCCTCACCACCCGCGGGGGGCCCTGAGCGATGATCTCCCCGGAAGATAACACCACCACCCGGTCACACACTTCCAAGATCAGATCCACGTCGTGGTCCACCAACAAAAGACTCAGGCCCCCTTCTTTGAGCTGTTTTAAGAGGCCGACCAGCTCCCGTCCTTCCCTCGGGGAAAGTCCAGCAGCAGGCTCATCAAGCAACAACACCCGGGGCTTAGCCGCCACGGCGCGGGCCAAAACCACCCTCCTTTGTTCCCCGTAAGGTAGGGCCTCGGCTGGATGCGATGCCCAGTGTTTCAGACCGAAGGTCTCAAGGATCTGAAAGGCCTGTTCCCGGAGCTCTTCCTCACTCTTTCTCCCGTTCAGGGAAAAGATCTCCTTTAAAAGGGAGCCTTTTATCCTGCGGGAAAAACCGAGCAGAATGTTTTCAAGGACCGTTAAACCAGAAAAGACCTGCACGTGCTGGAAGGTGCGCAGTATACCGCGGTTGGCTATGGCCTCGGGTTTTAGACCCGTTATGTCTTCGCCTGCAAAATAAATATGGCCCCGGTCGGGACGAAGAAAGCCGGTGATCAAATTGATCAGGGTGGTCTTGCCCGCGCCGTTGGGCCCGATCAGGCCCAAAATTTCCCGGGGATAGAGGGCAAAAGAGACCCCTTTTAACGCCACCACCCCCTGAAAACTCTTCACTACGCCCTCAAGACGCAAAAGGGGCCCGGGGGAAGGACGCCTTTTGGCACGCAGGCTGCAGTGCATGGCCCTTATTTTAGCCCATCTTTTCCTCCCTTGCTGCCCAAAGACGTAGGGGTTAGGCTACTTTTATGGCTTACAGACCCCGTGACTATTACGCCCGGAAGGCCAAAGAGGAGAGATATCCGGCCCGCTCGGTTTATAAACTCAAAGAAGCCGACCAGAAATACAAGCTCCTGCGTCCCGGCCAGGTAGTGCTTGACCTGGGCGCTGCCCCTGGCTCCTGGAGTAAATACGCCCTGGAAAGGGTAGGGAAAAAGGGGCTGGTGGTGGGGGTTGACCTCCAGGAAGTCAAGCTAAGTCACCCCCGGTTTGTCTTTTTGAGGAAAGACATCTTTGAACTTACCCCGGAAGAACTCCTCTCGGCCGCCGGGGTGTCCGCCTTTGACGTGGTGCTGAGCGACATGGCCCCCAAGACCACCGGAGACCGCTCCGGAGACCACTTCCGTTCGGTAAACCTTGCCGAACAGGCCCTGCTTATCGCAGAAAAGGTCTTAAAACCGGGAGGGGTCTTTCTGGTCAAGGTCTTTGAGGGGGAGGCCTTTCCCCGTTTCGTGGAGGAGGTAAAAAGGCGCCTTGGGCCGGTCAAACGCTTCCGCCCCAAAAGTACCCGGCCTTCAAGCCGAGAAATCTTTCTCCTGGTAAAGCGGAATTGAGTTACTCCGGAGCAATAAGTCTCAACTTGGGAAAATAAGAACGGTAACGCCTGGCATCTCTGGTGAGAAGAGCATAGCCACATACAGCGGCGTGGGCACCAATGTAAAGAAGACGTTTGAATCTACCAGGGCAGGCATTAATCCTCGCCACGGGTAAGAGCCATAATTTCATCAGTAGAAAGCTTGATCGTACCACGACCTTTCATGTGCTTAATAAGCAGCTTGCCTTTTCCCGGAAGGCTTTTTTTAATCAATTTAAGCCCCCCTTTTTCTGGGACAAAATCTACTTCCGTCCCTGGCCACAGACCAAACTTCTCCCGCCACTTTTTGGGGATGGTAACCTGTCCCTTGGCCGATATCTTCATAAACCCACCATAAGTAAGAATTCTTACTTAAATTCTTACCAAAGCAGGACCACGCGTCAATATTTTTCGTCACACCAAAAACCCGGACAAACAAGAGAGGCTGCCTCAAAGTTCAAGGAAGCCCAAGGTGTTAAGGCGTAAGAGACCTTCTTCCCCTACCAGGACCATATCTTCCAGACGCACTCCACCCCAGTCCGGAAAATAGAGCCCGGGCTCGACCGTCACCACGTGGCCAGACTTAAGTCTTTTGCGACTTCGATAAGAAAGGGCCGGGGCTTCGTGAATAGCCAGCCCTACCCCGTGCCCCAAGGCGTGCCAGAAATGGCGTTCCAGACCCTCCTTACGAAAGATAGCCCGGGCCGCCAGGTCCACCTCCCGGGCCGGCACCCCCGCCGCAAGCTTCTTCTCGGCGGCTTCCTTGGCTGCCAGGACCAAGCGGTAAATTTTGACAAAACGCTCGTCAGGCTCGCCCACGCAAAAAGTCCGGGTAATGTCGGAACAGTAACCCCTGTATTTGACCCCCATATCAATAAGCAGGGGCTCACCCTTTCTGAGTTTGCGTGCGGTGGGTTCAGCGTGAGGTTTGGCAGCGTTAGGGCCGCTGGCCACGATAGGAGGAAAAGAAGGCCCTTCGGCCCACCGGTAACTCAAGGCAATGATCTGGGCACAGAGCTCCTTTTCACTTACCCCGGGCCTTAGCTGGCGGGACACCTCAAGCATTATCTTTTCGGCGATAACAAGAGAGGTTTTGAGGAGCTTTACCTCGGCCTCATCTTTTCTTTCCCTTAAGCGCTCAACGATGGGGGGCGCCTCTTTTATTTCAAGCCAGGGAAGTTTACGTCTCAGCGCCTGACAAAAGGAAAGGGAGACGTAGCGCGGCTCAACCAGCAGGACCTTTACCCCCAAAAGGGGAAGGAGTTCTTTAAGTTCGGCGGTCAAACCTTTTTGGTAAATGCGGGGCTCAAAGAAGGGCTGACCAACCTTGGCCTCTTCCTGATAACGGGGATCTGTCAACAAAAAGGCCTCTTTACGGGTAAGCAGAAGGGCACCCGCGCTTTCGGTCAGGCTCACGTCTTCGGCGGAAAAACCGGAAAGATAACGCCGGTTTTCCGGGCTGGTGATGAGGAAGGCCTCCGCCCTGGGTAGAAAGGATAGGCGTACCCGTCTTAACCGTTCCCCCCTAACGTCCACCCCCGCACTCCTTTACGGCATCAAGGATACGCCAGGCCACCTCTTCTTTAGAGGCCAAGGGGATCCTAGTTTGTCGGCCACTGCGGGAAAGGATAAGCACTTCGTTGGTGTCCGCCTCAAAGCCGGTATCCTCCCGGGTGATATCGTTGGCCACGATCAAATCAAGCCCCTTTTCCTTGAGTTTGCGTTCCGCCTCAACGGATAGTCTTTCGCCTTCTTCCGCGGCAAAACCCACCACCAACTGGCCGGGACGTTTGACCTCTTTGACCGCCAATAAAATATCAGGGGTACGCACCAAGCGGAGGGACAAAGCGGGCTGGTCTTTCTTCAATTTACCCGGGAGGGCCTTTTCCGGGCGGTAGTCCGCCACCGCCGCCGCCATCAGGAGCAGATCGGCGTCTTTAAAATGGGTAAGCACTGCCTCTTTCATCTCTTCCGCGCTCGTCACCGGCACCCTTTTCAAAAAAGGTGGCGGCGTAAAAGACAGGGGGCCGTGAATCAACGTGACCTCAGCTCCCCGGCACCAGGCCGCCTGGGCCAGGGCCACCCCCATCTTGCCAGAGGAGCGGTTGGAAAGAAAGCGCACCAGATCGATGAATTCCCTGGTAGGACCTGCGGTAACCAGGACCTTCTTTCCTGCAAAATCCTTGGGCGCCACCAAACGTTCCAGGTAAGAAACTATCACCTCTTCCGGGGGCAGGCGCCCCGGGCCCGCCTCTCCACAGGCAAGCTCCCCTTCCCCCGGACTTAGCACCTCATAGCCGAATCCCTTTATTCTTTCCACGTTTTCCTGGACCGCGGGGTGCGCCCACATGTGGTGGTTCATCGCCGGACAGATAAGCACCCTGGCCTCAGAGGCCAAAATGGTGGCCACCAGCAAACTCTGGGCGTCCCCCCGGGCCAAGGAGGCCAGGAAAGAAGCCGTGGCGGGTACGACCAAAATGGCCTCGGCAAAACGGCCAAGCTCCGTGTGAGGGATAAGACCAGGGGGAGGGGCCAGAAAATCTCTTTGTGTAAAGACCTTCTCTCCGCACAGGGCCTCAAAGGTGAGCGGGGTGATGAAGGCCTCCGCCCCGGAGGTCAAAATCACCCGCAAAACCGCTCCCTTTTTCTGTAACAGACGAAGTAGGTTGGGGGCCTTGTAAGCGGCAATCCCCCCGCAGACCCCCAGCAGGATCCTCTTACCGGTAAGT
>DROK01000127.1 GCA_011321895.1 Thermodesulfatator atlanticus | reverse complement strand
TTACCTCGAATTCGAAGTAATAGGTCTTGACCGGGTGCGCACTGAGCTTTCCGTCTCTTACGTAGACCACAATCTCCTGCAGACCGATTTCCGTAACGCTGACGACCACAGGTTCTTACAGAGTATCGCGGCCCGTTACGGTCTCTGGTTTTCCCGCCCGGGAAACGGGATTTGCCACCAGGTACACCTTGAACGATTTGCCTGCCCTGGCAAAACCTTGCTGGGTTCGGATTCCCACACCCCTACCGCCGGGGGTTGCGCCATGCTGGCCATCGGGGCCGGCGGGCTTGACGTAGCCATGGCCATGGCGGGTAAACCCTTTCACCTGATCATGCCCAAAATTATCGGAGTCCACCTTACCGGAGAATTACCTCCCTGGGTTTCGGCCCGCGACGTGGCCCTCTGGATGTTGCGCCGCCTGACCGTAAAAGGAGGGCTTGGCAAAATCATCGAATATTTTGGCCCCGGGGTCAAAAAACTCTCCGTACCCGACCGTGCCACCATCGCCAATCTGGGAACCGAGATGGGGGCTACCACCAGTGTGTTTCCCTCTGACGAAATAACCCTTGCCTGGCTAAAGGCTCAGGGGCGGGACGAAGTCTGGCAGGAAATCCTCCCTGACCCGGACGCGGTCTACGACGAAATCATCGAACTTGATCTTTCCACCCTGGAACCCTTGGCCGCCTGCCCTTCTTCTCCGGACAACGTAAAGCCCGTGGTTGAGCTTGAAGGCCGCCCGGTAGCCCAGGTAATCGTAGGCTCCTGTGCCAACTCTTCGCTAAGGGACCTTCTCGTGGTGGCCCACACTTTAAAAGGTCGGAAGATCCACCCGGAAGTCTCATTTGAAATCAACCCTGGCTCTCTCCAGGTGCTGGAAAATCTTGACGCCCTGGGGGCCTTAAAAGAGCTGATCCACGCCGGGGCCCGTATCCACCAGTCGGGTTGTCTGGGCTGTATCGGGATGGGACAGGCCCCGGCTACCGGCACCATTTCGTTGCGTACCTTTACCCGCAATTTCCCCGGGCGTTCCGGGACCAAAAACGATCAGGTATACCTGGTAAGTCCAGAGGTAGCGGTGGCGGCAGCCATTACCGGGAAAATTACCGACCCGCGCAGGCTGGGGGCTTACCCGGCCGTAGACCTTCCGGAACGTTTTATCATCAATGACGCCCTGCTGCTTCCCCCGCTTCCGGAAGATGAGGCCCGGAAAGTAGAAATCATAAGGGGGCCTAATATCGTACCCCTGCCCCAGTTTGACCCCCTGCCTGAAGAACTCCGCTGCCGGGTCCTCCTCAAGGTAGGAGACAACATCACCACCGACCACATCATGCCGGCGGGGGCCAAGATCCTTCCCCTGCGGAGCAATCTCCCCGCGATCAGCCAGTACGTCTTTGCCGCCCTGGATCCGGAATTCGCCCAAAAGGCCCTGGCCCTTAAAGAAGAAGGAAAATGGGTCGCGGTGGTGGGGGGCGAAAATTACGGCCAGGGTTCCTCCCGGGAACACGCCGCCCTGGCCCCGCGGTACCTCGGCGTGCGGGCCAAACTGGCCAAAAGCTTTGCCCGCATCCACAAGGCGAATTTGATAAATTTTGGCATCCTGCCGGTTACCTTCGCCCAGCCTGAGGATTACGAAAAGATCGCCCCGGGAGACGAGTTGATCTTCAAAAAGGTGCGCCAGGTGCTGGAGGAAGGCCGGGAAGAGCTTGAAATCGAAATAAAAGGCAAAGGGACCATCTCAGGACGTCTTGATCTCACCGAAAGGGACCGGGAGATCATCCTGGCAGGCTCCCTCCTGAACCTGGCCAAAGAAAATTAAAGATGCGTATTTTAAACCAGCTTCTTTTGTTGCTCATCGCCGCCCTGGCCCTGCTGGTGCTGGTGGGCAACTCCTTTGTCTCTTATTTTACCGACTATCTCTGGTATCAAGACCTGGGGTTTACCCGGGTCTTTCTCATAAAATTCTGGGTCCAGGCCGTACTCTTTTTGGCCTTTGGCGGGATATCAGCCGGCCTCTTTTACCTCAACGGCTACCTGGTCCACAGGGCCGCGGTAAAAAGCGGCATTTTTGCGGATTTCTTTGACCCCCGTCTGAGACACTGGCTGGGAGAGAAATACCGTCTGCTGCTCAAGATCATCGCCTTGCTGCTGGGGTTGGCCTCC
>DROK01000126.1 GCA_011321895.1 Thermodesulfatator atlanticus | reverse complement strand
CTTTCCCGGGGCATGGACCGCCACCGAAACCCCTGCGACGCCGTCTACTCCGGCCGTCTTTTCGAGACAGGCGTAAATCTCTGAAAGATAAAGGGGCCTTCCCGGGGGGTAGCCCTGGCCCTCAAGGCCCTCCAGGGGGGAGAGGTAGGCGGAAAGATTCTCTTTCAGGGCCTTTTGGAGCGCTTCCACCTGGTAACCCGGGAGGGGATAGAGTCTTACGTTGAGGGAAAAGAGGGTTTCTTGCGGGGGCTTGAGGACGACCTCCAGGGTTAAGGGGCGTAGGCCTTCGGCTTCGATCTCTTCCTGGATCCGGGTAAGCTCATCCGGCGTTACCGGAGAGCGTGCGATCACCGTGACGCGAACCTGGCGTGTCTTGAGGTCCGGATACACGTATACCCGGTCAAAATTTCCTTTCTCTTTGATAATCTGGGCCAGATCCTGGGCCGTGACTCCAGCCCAGGCCGAAAGGTGCCTCTGCCACCAGAGATGCAGGGGCTCCCCTGGAGGGGCTTTGAGGAGGGCCCGGTAGGCCTCTGCTTCTTCTTCCCCGAAAAAGTCAAGACGCCAGTAAAAGACGTCCAGGAGGAAAAGGAGGCCTTCGACCGCCACCACTCCCGGGTCAGCCAGGTTGTAGTTGGTCCATTCCTTGGTGAGCCCCGGAAGTTCGGTAAGGGCCCTTTCCCATAAGGCTTCAAAACGTTTCACGTCCAGGCTGGGGACCTTGACCTTCATAGAGAAACTCCTTTAAGGGAGATTTCCCCGGGGGTGGGCAGGACGTAGAGGGGGAGTTGCGGGGGGCGGCCCTCGCGGTAAGGCCGAAAATCCTCCCCTACCCGGGCGTAAATTTCCATCTTCCTGACCGCACGAACGACCGGGAGCCCTTGGAGCAGGCGGTAAAAATCCGAAAGATAGGGGAGCCGCCCGAAGGGAAAACCCTCTCCCTGAAAATTACCCTTTACCGGGTGTAAAAACCGCCTCAGGGCTTCCTGGGCCAGGGTGAGGGCCTTTTTCAGGGCTACTCCGTGAGAGATAACCAGGTCGGCTTTGAGATGGATGGGGACGTAAAGGGGATCCTGCACCTCAAAAGCTGAAAGGGTAAGGGGGAGGGCCGGTCTTAATTTTTCCTGGATCCTCTCACGCAAACCCTGGGAGACGCGTGGAGCAGGATCTTCGGCCTGCGGCAGCACGTAAAGGATCAGTCTCTCTCCGGCAAAAGCAAAGTGGAGACGTTTGATCTCTTCCAGTTCGCCGAGGAGGTTTTCCAGATCAGAGGCGGTGGTGGCACGTTGGCGGTGGCGCATTATTTGGGGAAGCCGTCTCAACAGGAGCTTTTCCTGGACCTCGGTCTTCCCGCCCACCGCGGCCTCTGGCTGGCGAACCCCTTCCACGAAGGGCAGGGGAGAGACCAATTCCTTTATGCTCCAGGCCGGGACGTTACCCCGGTCCCCGTGATGGCTCACGTAATGTACCTCGATCAGGGCGTCACGCTCCGGGACTTTCCCGTGGACCCCGTCCCCAAAGACCAGGCGCCCTGTCTGAGGATCGAGCTCTGCCACTTCCTCTTCCGGGCCGTAAAGGGAAAGATCGTCTACTATCTGCCAGACCTTGCCCCCGACGGAGACCCGGGCCTCTCCCACCAACGGCTTTAGCGAGAATTCTTCGCCGGGTTTCCCGGTGGCTTTGGCCCTTAGACGGAGGCTTTGCCCTTCTCGTACGGTAACGGCGTTGAGGTAAAGCCCTTCTATCTGGATTTTTTGGGCCTCCTCTTTCGTCAACACCAGGCGCAACCAGGCCCCCTCTTCCCCGAAGAGCTTGCGGAAAGAAAAGGATTCCGGGAGGTAGAAACGGAGGAAGCCCGGCCCCTTAAGGCGGTGGGTGGTATCCTCAAAGGCCAGGGCCTCAAAGCCAGAAGCCGTGGATACCTCAAGCCTTTTTAAGGTCTCCCGGGGAGCCTTGCCCCGGAAGTAAAGGGTTACCGGCCCGCCAGAATAGGGTTTTTTTAAGCAAAGATAGAGGGCGGCTTCTTGAGGGGAGAGGCCGTGGTCAGGGACTTTCTGGGGAAGTGATTCACTTTCTTCTCCCAGGTTTGAGACCTTGATTTCCTCAGGTGCAAAGGACTGGTCCGCCATAAAGACAGAGACGTTCAGGTAGTAGTCCGAGGGGGCCTTTTCCGGGCTCGGCTGGAAAGGGCCCACGTAACGTATCCTCAGCCAGCGGGCAAAGACCTGGTTTACCACCGTGGGGGCGAGGTCATCCGGGAGGATCGCTTCCCGGTTTTCGAGCTTCAACGGCTTCCAGCTTTTACCGTCAAAATATTCCCAGGAGAGGGCTGAAGCCGGGAAGGGGGACTCTATCTGGCACCTCGTCCTTGGAAGCAGCCAGAACCCCCCTATGAAAAAGCTCACCCCGGGGACAGGAGGCGTGCCGAAGGGGTTTTTGACGGCGAAATGTTCCTGATCTTTTTCAAAAACGGGATATATCCTGGGCAGCACCTCAAAGAAGTCTGTCCGCAGGTCTAAAGAGGTCCTTTTGAAAAAGAAAACGGGGGTGTGGCGCGCCAGGGGGCGGTCGCCGGCAAAAAGATGGGTTATCCTTTTGGGCCCGGGCTTCAGGAGGATTTGCGCCGAGGAGATGGGGCGGTGACTCTCACCGGAGATGATGAAATATTTGCCCTTTTCGTCTTCAAGGGGAAGGAGGTCCCTGGGCAGGGAGAAGAGGTTTTCCTGGCGGTGAAGGGGCCTTTTCCCGTTTTTGCCCTCGGCAAAGAGGGCTATCCCCCCGGCCGGCGCCACAAATGCCAGGTCAAATTTTTCTTCCGGTGCGAGAACTTCCAGGGGAAACCGGGCCCGAAAGGTAAAGCGCCCGGAAGAGGGGAGGGCCCCGGGTGTTGCGGGCTTTTCCGGGAGGATCTCTTCCAGGCGGAGCAAAAGGATCTCGCTAGGCACGTAAAAGAATAGCCTGGACCACCCCCCGGGTAAGGCCCAGATTTCCTCTTCGGTTTCAAAGGTGAGCTCCCCGGTGGCCAGAGAAAGCCCCTTTTCCAGGACCAGGGGCTCTTTGGTCTTCTCCGAGACGTCAAAGACCACCACGGCCCGGGCGGCTTTGGGATCAGGGGCCTTGACTCCCAGGAGGGAGTACAGGTGGATGAGGGTCTTTTGGGGCAGGCGCTCGGTGGCAGCGCGGGCCTCCTCCAGCCTGCGGGCCAAAAACCGGAGCATACCCTCAAGTACCGGGTCATCCCGGGCCCATTCTCTTTCTAAGGCCGCTTTGAGGGCCTCTTTCAGGGTGGTTTCCGTATCGAGCCCAAAGAAGGCCTTCATCTTTCCTCCAGGAAAAAGGGATAGACCAGATTGTGCCGGCTGTTGGTGCGCCGGATACGATAGGTGATTTCTACCTGAAGCCTCCCCTCCGGCCCTCGGTCTGCGACCCGGGCCTTCACCTCTTCGACTATGATCCGGGGCTCAAACCGCCGCAGGGCTTCGGCGACGCGATTTTCGAGCTGGGAAAGGACACCGGCGTTGAGCGGACCAAAGAGGAAATCATCTATCCCGCAACCGAAATCGGGGTGTACGGGTCTCTCCCCGGGGCGGGTCTTAAGGATCAAACGGATACTCTGGGCGATACTTTCTTCCCCGGAAAGGAGTTTGAGTCGCCCTTCGGCGTCAAGACTTAAGGGGTGGGCCAGCCCCTTTCCCAAAAAATCTTTTTCCATTTTAGCCTCCCACCAGGATATTGGTGGCCCCGGGAAGGACCAGGGCGCCACAGGGTAAAAGGTCCTGTGCCCGGCCGGCTGGCAGACCGTTTACCAGGAGTTTGACCCCGGTAGCCATCAACGGCCCCGGGGGGTGGAAAGGGATGGGGCAGACGTGGTTGCTCCCCAAAAAGGCCACCGGAAGCCCGCCGGCCAGGACGTTAGTGGCACCGGGTGGGGCCAGGGTGCCCCCGTGGCTTGAAAGGTCGGTCAAACGTGCCAAAAACATGGCCCCCTCCTTTAGTTGATCTGGACCAGGCCGCCGCGAAGGACGAGGTTGGCCTCGGCCGATACCTCCACCATCGTTCCCTTGATACTGATCTGTTGCCCTTCAATTTCGATCTTGAGTGTGCCCTTGATCTTTATGGTGGAGGGGTTTTCGGTAAGGACGATTTCGTTACCCCCTTGGTCCCGGATGGTGATTTCTCCGGACTCTTTGAGGGTGATCTCCCGCCCGCCGGAAGTGCGCAGAATTACTTCCCCCTTTTCGTCGTGAAAAGACACTTCGTGCCCCTGGCGGGAACGGATGACCCGGCGCCCTTTTTCAAAAGGGGGCTTATCCCGTCCGTTCCAGAGCGCCCCCAAGACCACCGGATATTCGATTTCTCCCCCCTCAAAGGCCACCAGGACCTCGTCTCCCACCTCGGGGAGAAAGAAGGCCCCGGCCTCTTTTCCCCCGGCGAAGGAGAGCACCCGGGCCCAAAAGCTTTCGTCCCGGGCCCCACGCCAGGGAAAGGTCACCTTGACCCTTCCCATTTCTTCCGGGTCCTGGTTGTCCGTCACCACCGCCACGTAAACGCCGCTGAGTTTCTTTTCTGTTTGGTCTTCCCAGAACATCATGGGTAGGAGACGACCTCCTTTAGTTTTAAGCGCAGGCGGTAGCCTCCCTCCCCGATCTGGTGGGTGGCCTGCACCGCCAGATAACCGCGACAGAGATCAAGGTCCGCCGGGCCCTGACACTGCGGCAGCCCTTTAATCTCTACGAGATCTCCTGCCTGGATCTCCGGAAGCCCCAGGGCTTCGGCCTCAGCTTCAAGTAAGCGCCGGTATTTCTGACAGATGGCCTCCGCCTGCTTCTGGGCCTCTTCTCTGGTGCGTACCGGAAGGTGGAGCTCCAGGGTGATCGGGGAAGGAAAACCCGTTTTCTCAAAGCGTTCCTGGTCTTTAGCCGAAAGCTCCGCCTGGCCTTCGATTTCCTTTTTCTGTTTGGGGTCCCAGCCCCTTACCACCACCCGGGTGATCACCTGGGTGAGGCTAAAGTTCGGGGTAAAGGAGCGGAGTTCCCGGCCAAAATAAAGTTCGTGTTGCCCCTGTTTGGGGGTGGGTTTGTCTTGCGGCTTTTTAAAGCAGAATACGGCCTTTTCCCTTTCCTGGTCGACGCGGGCGTAAAGGAGATAATTGTTCCTTTCAGCCAGACGTCTTAAAAACTGATAATCCGACTCTTCGTCTTTTTGTTGGACCTTGGGATACCTGATCGGGGTCTCCTCGATGTAGACCTCCTCAAAGGCGGGGTAATGGGAGAGGACGCGGCGAACCACCTCGTGGTCGTAAACCTGATTAAACCCCCCTTGCTTCTGCGCCAGGGCCCTGCTCTTCATGAGGAGGAAGAGGAAGTCCTGGGCCTCAACCTGGATCTCCCCGATGGCGTCCACGGCAAAGGTGTAGGAAAAGGAGGTCAGGCAACCTTTGAAGATGAGGCGGCGTTCCCCGCCGTAACCGGCCCGGATCTCGACGGGGACTCCCAACTTAAAAAAGGAAAGCCCTTGCTTCAGCCAGGCGCTCAGACTCTGTTCCGTTCCCGCCCGGAAGACGGAAAAGGTGGCCCGCGCCGCCGCCTCGGTGGCCTGTTCTACCGTGACCTGGTTGACGATAAAGCCCCTTTCCGCGAGTCTTTCGCCCTTTACCCTTATCTCGAATCCAGGGGCGTAGAAACGCAGGTCAGACACCGGGACCCCTCCATGGCGGAAGTTTCAGTAAAGTCCCTACCGGGACCTCCAGGGGGTTACGCAGGTGGTTTTCCCGGGCGATGAGCCGCCAGGCCGCCACGGTTCCGTATTCCTTGGCTGCCAGGAGAAAGATGTTTTCTCCTTCGCGCAGGAGGCGGAGCTTGCTTACATCGGCGGAATGGCGGTCTTCCGCCTCCTTCTGTTGCTCGGGGGTGAGGTAGCGCTTCAGGGTAAGACTTAGCCGTACCCTTACCGGGAGCCCTTCGTCGTTAAACAGGACGAAACGCTTGCTCAGCTTTTCCACCACCGCCTGGGGGAGGATCTCCTGTCCCCAAGAAAAAGACACCAGCGGTGGGGCGTGGAGCTCAGGGTCTACCGCCAGGGCCTTCTCCAGGAGGGCAAGCCTTTTTAGCAGGGGTGGCCTTTCTTTGGTCCCCAGGGCCAGGGTGTCATCCAGTAATAGCTCAAAAGAAAGCGTCTCCCCTTCCCCGGTCACGAACTGGAGGAGAGGGGCCGAAAGTTCAGGGAAGTTTATCACCTGGAAACGATTCCCGGTCTCCACGGTGTATTCCGTGGGGTTGAAGTCAAAAACGAACTCCTGTCCGGCGTTTTCGCCGTTTAAGATCTTGAGCACCGCTTTGCTTGGCATCAGATCTTCTCCACCCCGAGATACGCCAGTTCCAGGCTTTCCAGGGCCACACTGGCGGTTTCTGCCTTAAGTTCCGGCCCGGTCCACTTCACCGGGTAGGCCCCGTTGAGGGCCAAGCGCAGGGCTTCTTCCCCGGCGCTATCCAGGATCACGAGATAAAGGGTGCGGGTCGTAAGAGGCCGCCGGAAAGAAAGGGCCTTTTGGACTTCCCGAAACCATTCCCAGAGCTCCGCCTGACAGAGGCCGCGTTTAAGCACCAGGGTACCGGCCTTGACCCCTTTGGGCAGACGGTAGACCAGATCATTGCTCCCGCCCTCGCTTACCTCTTCCACCTCCAGGGTCAGCTCCAAGCCGGATACCTCTTGGAAGCCAGCTACCAGGATCCCTTCACATTCCACCAGGAAGCGATGCCCTAGGAGGGGATCTTCACGGGAACCTAACATGGAGGAACCCCCTTCGCTCAAGTTCCCTGCGCCAGCGCTCCATGAAAGGTTCAAAGAGCGCTTCGGCAAGGTTTCTTATCTCTTTGGCCGAAAAAGAGGCCTTTTGGGGCCTGGCGGTCTCCTCTCCAGGGGGTAAGACCCGGGAAAGAGAGATCTCTTTTTGCACCAGTTCCTTGATGATTTCCCTTTGTACGGGAGGGGCCGTCTCTTTACGGTAAATCAATCTTTCAGGAAAGGTTTTTTCCGCCTCCTGGTAGGAGGCCTTTAAGGGAAAAGATGGGCTTGGTCCTAAGCCTTTTTCCGGGGCTCGCG
>DROK01000125.1 GCA_011321895.1 Thermodesulfatator atlanticus | reverse complement strand
TCTCCCTCCCCGCCGGGAAGGGTTTTCCCTGGTGTTACGAGAACTTGAGGAACTGAAAGCGCTGCTCAAGGGGCTGGAAGCCAGTATGGCGCCCCGATCCAGCTTTTTTGAGCTTTTGATGCATCAGGGGGTGCCTCCCTTGGTCCTTAAAAATTTCAGCGCTAATGGCGATTTTAATAAAGAGGGATTTTTGAAGCAGCTAAAAGCCAGGGTAACCCAGAGGGTGGATACGGCCAAGCTTGCCAAGGTTCTGGTTTATTTCGGCCCGGCCGGGGTGGGGAAGACCACTTCTTTGGTCAAACTGGCGGCCAGGTTGCGTTTTAACGGCCACAAGGTGGCCCTCCTTTCCCTGGATACCGTACGGGTAGGGGCCAGGGAACAGATAAGCCGTTTTGCAGAACTCCTGGACCTTCCCCTCCGCTTTTCCCGCCCGGAAGAATTCGGGCCCACCCTTAAAGAGCTGGCGAGCTGGGACTACGTACTGGTGGATACTCCGGCCCTTTCCCCGTCTTTTTCCGAAAAAAATTTACGCGAACTGGCAGAAACCTCTCCCCGGGTTTCTTTAAGCCTGGTGCTGAGGGCCTGTGAGGCCCCACAAAACGTCTTTTCCCTCTGGCAGCGCCTCAAAGTCTTGCCGGTGGCCTCCCTGGTTTTGACCCACGTGGAGGCGATGGGTTGTGGTGGTCCCCTCTTCTGGCTCTTCCTGCCCGGTCTTCCCCCGGTGCGTTTTCTTTCTACCGGTGACAGGGTGCCGGAGGATTTTGAACAGGCTACCCCTAAGAGATTGATGGGCTTGCTCCTGCACAACCTTGAGATGGAGGAATCTTATGTCGTTTAGAGACGGCCTTGCCAAAGGACCAAGGGTTTTTGCGGTTTCCAGCGGCAAAGGAGGAGTGGGTAAGACCACCTTGGCCGCTAACCTGGCCTGTGTTCTGGCGGAAGCCGGGGCCAAGGTGCTTGTTTTTGACGGGGACCTGGGGCTGGCCAACGTGGACGTCCTTTTTGGTCTCACCCCCCGGCGCCACATAGGTGACGTCCTGGCCGGTCGTTGCAGGCTGGCCGACGTGCTGGTCACCGGCCCCTGCGGGGTCAAGATTCTGCCCGCCAGTTCGGGGCTGGTCAAACTCACCCACCTCAGCGAGGGGGAAAAGCTGTTGCTCCTTGAAGAATTTGAGGAATTGGCCACAGGGCTTGACTGGGTGTTTTTGGATACGCCGGCAGGGATTTCAGAAAACGTCCTTTATTTCAATCTCGCTTCCCAGGAAAGGTTGCTGGTCTGTACGCCGGAGCCCACCGCCCTTACCGACGTTTACGCCCTGATCAAGGTCCTTTACCGACGCTACGGGGTCAAACACTTCCACCTGGTGGTGAATTGGGTGCGCCGGAAAAACCAGGCCACCGAAATTTACCGGCAGCTCCTGCGGGTGGTGGAACGCTTTCTGGGGAGTGTTTCCCTCAATTTCTTGGGAAGCATTCCTTTTGACCGCCAGGTCTCTGAGGCCGTAAGGGCCCAAAGGCCCCTGGTGACCCTCTTTCCTGAATCTTCGGCTACCCGGGCCATAAGACAGGTGGCGGCAGAACTTGATCGTTTGCAAATAAGGCCCTTTGAAGGAGGGCTTCAGTTTTTTGGACGAAAAATTATGGGGGTTTGCGCATGAAAGCACCTTTAGCCCGACCACAAATGACCACTGAGGACCGCAAAGAGGGGTTGTCCTTGCAAAAGCGGAACGAACTGATCATCAAGTACGCTCCCCTTATCAAATACGTAGCGGGACGCCTGGCCATGAAACTGCCACCCAACGTGGATATCAACGATCTTATAAGTGCCGGGGTCATGGGGCTGATCGACGCCATCAACCGTTTCGATCCCAGCCGGAATATCCAGTTCAAGACCTTTGCGGAATTTCGCATCCGCGGGGCCATGCTGGACGAGCTACGCTCCCTGGACTGGGTGCCGCGTTCGGTACGCAAAAAGGCAAACATGATCGAAAAGGCTTACCTGGAACTGGAACAGGAGCTTGGTCGGCCGGCAGAGGACGACGAAGTGGCTGAGGCCCTGGGGGTTACCCTTGAGGAATTCTACAAGATGCTGGAAGAGACCAAAAACGTCTCCTTCGTGGACATTGAAAACATCAAACGCAAGATCCCTGACCTCAACGAAGAAGATATCTTTGACCTCATCGAGGACCCGGATCAGCCTGACCCCTTTGAAGACTGTGAGCTCAAGGAACTGAGAGACGTTTTGGCGGAAGCCATCGACGAACTGCCAGAAAAGGAAAAGCTGGTCTTGAGTCTTTACTATTACGAAGGGCTTACCATGCGGGAGATCGGGGAGATTTTGGGTTATACCGAGAGCCGGATTTCACAGCTCCACAGCAAGGCCATCGCTCGCTTGCGGGCCAAGCTCAAGGACCGTCTGGGGGAGGACTATCTCGGGACTTAGGTAAAAGGAGGCCCTAGCCGATAAGAAGGTAGAAAACGGAAGAGGAGGTAGCTGATGGCCCTGGACACCAACATGAAAGTCTTGGTGGTGGATGATTTTGCTACCATGCGTCGTATTATCAAAAATATTTTGCTTCAGCTGGGTTTTAAAAATATCCTCGAGGCTGACGACGGCACCACCGCCTGGGAAATATTGGACAAGGGGGAAAAGGTAGACCTCATCATTTCTGACTGGAATATGCCCAAAATGACGGGGATCGAGCTCCTTAAAAAGGTAAGGTCCGATGAACGCTTCAAGGACCTTCCTTTTCTGATGGTCACCGCTGAGGCCCAGAAGGAAAACATTATCGAGGCGGTAAAATACAAAGTCAGCCAGTATATCGTAAAACCCTTTACCCCTGAGACCTTACAGGAAAAGCTCCAGAAAATATTCGGTTAAAATTTTTTAGATGGCCGAAGAAGACAAAAAGCAAGCAGCTGAGGCCCAGGAAGACCCTCTGGCAGGGCTGGTAGAAGAGGAAGAAGAAACCGCGTCTGCCTCCGGGGAGCCGTCTACCGAAGAGGCGGAGTCTTCCCAAGCCCAGGGATCCCGGGCCCAGGAAGAGGAGTCGCCCCCGGCAGAAGAAGAGGGCGGCCCGGAAGAGGAAGCGCCTAAAGAGGAGACAACTCAAGCCGAAGGGCAGGACGAAAAGTTTGAAGAGGACCCTCTGGCCAGCATCCTGGACGAAGAGGAAGGAGAGGTAGAAGAAGAGCCCGAGGAGGAAGAGAAAGAAGAAGCCGAAGAGGCGGAAGAGGAGGAAACCAGGCCCCAGGCCGGTGATGGGGGGCGTTTTAGGATCCTGGGTTTCGTTCTGGCCGCTGTTTCCCTGTTAATTTTGGCCGGGGCGGGAATCTATACTTTTTATCACCTTTACCGGAATCCCCTGGTACCATCTGCCGCTCAGGCCGAGACCCCGGCCACCCCGGCTGGGGAAAAGGTGGACGAAAAAGGACCCGAGGAAGCCCCGCTGGTCACCGCTCCCATCGCCGTTGAAGACCGAAAGATCCTTTTCCTCAAAGATTTTTTGATCCCGTACCGGCGAGAGACCGGAGAATTCGTCTTTGTAAAGGCCAAGGTGCTCCTTTATTTCGCCAACAGCAAAGAGTGGGAAAAGGCCAAAAGGAACGAAAAGCTTTACCGGGAAGAAATCTATCGTCTTTTTAAAAACGCTCCTCTCTACGTCTGGGAAAGTAAACAGGGAACCAAAGTCATTCAGCGGGAGGTCAAAGAATATTTGACAAAAAAGATGATAGGTGGTGTAGTACCGGTAGACCTGGAGGTAACCGGCTACATTCTTAAATAATGGCGGAAGATGTCCGGGGCCTTTTCAAAGTAATGCCCGCGTTTTTGCGGGTCGAAGACGTAAGCAAGCGCCTTCCCCAGCGCCAGGGAAAGTTAACACCAGAAAAAAAGAAAAAGAAGGCCAAGAAGGGGGCATCCCCGGCCCCGTCTCCCAAAAAAGGCCGTTTCGTGGACGTAGTGGTCTGACATGCACGATTTAAGTCTGTTTCTCTTGATCCAGACCGTCTTTGATCTTCTGCTGATCTTGCTGGTCCTTCTGCTGTATTTTCAGGTGAGAAGGCTTAAGCGTCTGCCCCTGGATGAGGTTATCAAACGTCTGGAAACCGCCCATGAGCTGTGTGACCGTCTTTCCGCGAATCTCGCCGAGAAGAAGGAACTTTCCGCCAAATTAATGTCGGCTTTAAAGACCGGGGCCGTGGCCTGGGAGAATACCCGTAAAGACGCCTCATCTTTAAAGGAGAAGGTCCTTGCCCTGGCCGAGGAAGGGAAAGACCTGGCCGAGATCGCCCGGGTTACGGGGCTCCAGGAGGGCGAGGTAGCCCTGATCCTCTCGGTTTCCGGCAGGAAAAAGGCCCATGTTTAACCCCAAGATTACTTCGGTCCTCACCCCCCGGATGGTACCCGATACCATCAGGGACCTTTTCCGGCCAGGTGAGGTGGTCACCGCCAGGGTAGAAACCCTGGCCGGTAAACTGCTCACCCTCTGGGGGGGGAACGAAAGGCTAGAGGCCCTGCTAAGCGACGGTATCCCGCCCCAGCTCCTAAGGCCCGGACAAAAAATAAGACTAAAGGTGGTGGAACTCGGGCCACCTGTGGTCCTATCCTTAAGTTACGAAGCCCCTAAAGAAAAAGACCCTCTACAATGGCTCCCTCGTTTTTTGCAGGTCCTGGCCCGCGAAATCCCCCAAAAGGGCCCTTTGGCCCCGGGCCTGCCAGGGGAAACCACCGAGAGCAGGCCACGAGATTTCTTCCTCAAAGGTTTTTTCTTGTTCCTCGAAAGTGTATCCAATCGTCCGGAGAGAGAAAGACCCTCTCTGGATAAAAGCAGAGAAACGCGGGATCTCCTCCTCAAATGGTGGCAGGAAAATTCTTTAGTAGTGCCCTTTCTCTTCGGAGACAAGGTCTCCTGGGGCTACCTCTGCGAGGAAAAAGGCCCTTCTGAGGCCAGAGATTTTTCCCTTTTCATTTTGCGGCTCTTTTTGCCCCGGCTGGGTTTTATGGAGGCCCATTTCGGCTGGGCCCGGGATTTTCTGGAGGTGGGCCTTTATTTCGTACGGGCCGAAACTTTACGCCTGGCCCGTAAGGAACTTTCTTTTCTGCAAACGGCCCTGGGGTCTTTAAGGCCTAAAGTGGTGGTAAAATGTGAGGAGTTAAGCGTGAGCCCGGGAATCCTTTTGGCCCAGGAGGTCTGATGCTTTCTTTTTTACGTAAAAAGAAAGGCCGGGAAGAGGCCCCTTCGCTTGAGAGCCAGAAATCCTCTGCCTGGCTGGCAGATTCCTTAAAAGACCTGGCTAAGGCGGAAGAGTTGCTCCAGGAAGACCCGGATCTGGCGGCTTTCCTTTCCTGGCAGGCGGCGCGTAAGGCCTTTAAAGCCCTTGAGAAAAAGGCCGGGCGGCGGCTCTCAGAGTCTTCTCTTGAGAAGCTTTTGGCCCAGTTTCCCGAAGGGCAGCTGGCGGCCAAGCCTGTAAAAGACGCCGCCAGGTTTCTCGACCACTTCCGGCGCCTGGCCCGTCACGACGACCTCTTTCGGGAGGTGAACCTCAACCTTGGGCCTTTGGGGGTGGAGGACGCCCGGCGGGTGTTTGAAGCGGCCCGCATCATCATAAACTTTCTGGAGCACCGGCTTAAGTAGAAGGGCAGGGGGGCCACTCTTTTAGGACCCGTACACAGACCTCCTCACCGGCAGCAAGCCTTTCCTTTCCTTCCGGCAGGGTGAGTAAGGCCTCCCCTGCCGCCAGATAAGAGAGCCGGCTTCGGGGTTTGAGGGGAGTGAAGTAGATCTTTTCTCCTTTTCTTTTAAGACGCCCCAGGAAAAATTGGGTCCAGTCCCTTTGTCCTTCCACGGTCTCGGTCAGACGGACGGGAATTTCGGGAAAGGGTACGTCCTTTTCCCCTGCCAGGATGAAAAGCCCCGGTAAGGCCAAATTGAGGAAGGCCATCTGGTTGGAAGGGGGCCCTCCGGGCAGACAAAAAACCACCTTTTCTTTTAACAGACCAAAGGCCACGGCTTTGCCCGGGCCCATGCGTACCCGGTGAAATATTTTTTGCCAGCCTGCCTCGTCCAGACCTTTGACCACCAGGTCTTTGGGGCCCCGCCAGGCCCCACCACTGGTAAGAAGCACTTCCCAGGGCCCGGCCAGAAAATCGCCCAGGGCCTTTTTGAGGGCGGCTGGTTCGTCCTCAACGACCCGGCTGGTCCAGGAGAAGCCAAAATAATGGCACCAACCCGCAAGGGTCACCAGGTTGCTGGCGTAAATCTGCCCGGCCCTTAAAGGATGGCCAGGGGCCACCACCTCGCTTCCCGTGGCCAGGAGAAACACCCTGGGCCTGGGATGTACTTTTATCCTGGCCCAGCCGCCGGCGGCCATCAGGCCCACCTCTGGCGGGAAGAGCCTCTGGCCCCGGGCCAGGAGAAGACTTCCCTTTGAAATATCAGCTCCCCGGGGCAAAATGTTTTTCCCCGGCGGGGCGTCGGCGGTGGCCTTGACGCTTTTACCCTCGGGTGCGGCAAACTCTTCCGCCAAGACCGCCTCCGTGCCCCTGGGAAGTAACGCGCCGGCGGTTACCCGGACGCAACTTCCGGGCTTTAAGGCCAGGTCTTTCTCCTCCCCTGCCAAGATTTCCCCCATTAAGGCCAAAACTTTGGGGTTTTGCGGACTTGCCCCTTCCACGTCCCGGCTGCGTACCGCGTAACCGTCTTTTAGCGAGACAGCCTCTTTGGGGACGTCGGTCTGGGCGTAAAGGTCTTCGGCCAGGACAAGGCCCACGGCCTCGGTTACAGGGACTTCCACGGGGGTTAAAGGTTTGAGAGTAGTCCTGACCAGGTCTAAAGCCTTTTGAAAACCGATCATTTTTGCCTCTTTAGCTGGTTTAAGATGGCTGTTATTTTCTCGGCCAGTCTCTCCCGGGGGAGATAGCCGGCCAGCTCAAGGGCCTTCCTTTTTGGGGGAAGCCCTGCCTGGTACTGCTCAAGGAGTTTGCGGGCCAGATCTTTACGCCCCAGACGCTTCTCAAGCCTGGCCAGCAGAAGTTCCTCTGGACAGTCAACCCAGATTACCTGATCGAAGAAATCCGCCCAACCTGCCTGGTAAAGCAAAGGGATCTCAGCGGCCAGGACTTCCTGGCCCTTTTCCCTTTGAAACCACCTGAACAATTCTTTTTTGACCAGAGGGTGGAAGATTTCTTCAAGGGTTTTTTTGAATTGGGGGTCAGCCAGCATGGCCTCCAGGATGAGGCGGCGGTCAAGTTCCCCTGAGGCGGTGAGGAAGCCTCTGCCAAACCGCTGGCAAAAAAGGTGGTAACCTTCCCGGCAGGGCTTTGACAATTCCTTTACCACCGCGTCTGCGGAAAAGGTCGGGACGCCAAGG
>DROK01000124.1 GCA_011321895.1 Thermodesulfatator atlanticus | reverse complement strand
TCGCCTAAGGACAAAGTCTACCGGGCCCTTAGCCTCCTGGCCCGCTACGGGATCAAACACCTGCCCGTAGTAGAAGGGGGAAAGCTGGTGGGCATCGTTACCCTGCGTCATCTGCTTCGCCTGGCCCACCAGGAACCCCTCCTCATTATCGGCAAGATCGAGCTGGCCCAGAGTGCCGAGGAGCTTGCCGAAGTAAAGGCCGAACTTCCGGCCATGGTGGCCAACCGCCTTTCAGCCGGTATTTCTGCCGTGGACACCATGACCATGCTCTCTCTCATTCATCAGGATCTCCACCGCCGGGCCTTTGAACTGGCCCTTAAAGAGATGCCAGAGGCCCCTCCTGTCCCCTACTGTCTTTTTGTGACAGGCAGTCACGGTCGGGGAGAGGCCTTACTTGCGCCGGACCAGGACCACGGCCTGATCATCGCCGATTACCCCGACGCCCATTACGAAAAAATAGACGGCTATTTTCGGGAGCTGGCCACCAAATTTGGCCAAAATTTAGAAAAGATCGGCTATCCCCGCTGTCCCGGCTATATCATGAGCGAAAACCCCCTGTGGCGCAAACGTTACCAGGAGTGGCTCAAGCAATTCCTCATCTGGCTTGAGCTGGCCAGTTACCATACGGTGCGTTACCTGACCCTGGTCTTTGATGCCGCCCCGCTGATGGGGGATTTCCCCCTCTTTTTTGGTCTCAAACGATTTTTCCTGGAGAAGATTCAGGAGTACCACAACGTCATTCGCCAGATGTTCGAAGAAGAGGCAGGCCATAAGGTACCTTTAGGGATGTTCAATAAATTTATCGTGGAAAAAGAGGGGCCACACAAAGGCCAGCTCCACCTTAAACGCAGCGGCCTCATTTTTGTGGTGGAGGCCGCCCGGGTACTCAGCTTAAAAGAGGGGATTGCCGAAGTCTCGACCCTTGACCGGATAAAGGCCCTCAAAGAAAGGCATCTTATTTCCGCTCAGGACGCCGAATACGCCGAACATGCCTTCCATATCCTGGTACACTACGCCTTGCAGACCCAGGTCCAGCACTGGCAAAAGGGCGAACCGATAAGCTACTGGCTGAATCCTCAGGAACTCTCCGCCCACGACCGCGATATGCTCCGTTACGCCTTTCAGGCCATCAAGCGTCTCAAAGATCTGGTTGAGTCAGCCTTTGGGTATCTAATCCTTTAAAGAAGTTTTTTAAATTTTCTGAATTTATAGCCTCTCCGAAGGGGGTTCACACGTCGTCCAAAATTTGCTATGCAGTGCAAAACAAGACTTAAGGGGAGGTGTGTGATGAAATTTTTAAAATGGTTGGTCTTTTTATTAGTTATCTGGTGTTTGACCACGGTAAAGGTGTTTGCGGCTGAAGACCCGGAGGCTTTAAAAGCCCAGATTGAGGCCTTAAAGAGGCAGATGGCGGAGATGCAGGCCCAGATGCAGGCCCAGATTGAGGCCCTGCAAAAGAAATTAGAACAGGTCCAGGCCCAGGGAGTGGCCCCCAGGGTGGTGGCCAAAGAGGCCCGGCCGGTCTTCAGTAAAAAGGACACCGAATGGCTTCTTTACGGGAAAATTAAGACAGATTTTCAGTACGACACCGCCAAATTTAACTATTACAAAGACTTCTTGGGGGCGGTGGCCAACAGGGTAACCAATCCGGATTACAAGAACGATTCCACCAACTTCAACCCCCGGGATACCCGTTTTGGTTTCTGGGCCGCCCACAAGGAAGGTAACTGGCTGGTGAAGGGCCGCTTTGAAATCGACTTTTACGGAACTAACGCGGGTAATAACCTGATTCCCCGTATGAGGCTTGCTTACGCCAGCATTACCAACGTTTCCACCAAGACCAGTGTCCTAATCGGGCAGGACTGGATTCCTATCGCCCGTCTGAACCCCAGCACCATCGACTTTGGTATTTTGTCGGCCGCCGGAAACCTCTGGTGGCGGGTGCCTCAGCTTACCGTCCGCCAGAAGGCCTTTGATAATTTTGAATTTTTGGTCTCGCTCATGAAGCACCGGCGTACGGATACCGGAAGCGAAGACCGGATGCCCTGGCTCTTGGGTCGTGTGGCTTACACCGGTGGTATCCTTGGGGCAGGCAACATGGTGGCCATCGGGGCCGGTTACCGGCACGCCAGCTACGGTACCAACAATTCCGACAATTTTGACCGCTACCTCGTGGTGGGCGAATGGAAGTTTGCCTTTCTGGACAAAAAACTTATCTTCAAAGGTGAAGCCTGGTGGGGTAAGGGTATCGGACGGAACTTCCTCCGCTATGAGCTTGACGTAGCCCGGGATGGTTCGGCGGCCGAAGCTTATGGTGGTTGGGCTGATATTACCTGGAAGTTTGCCCCGCGCTGGTCGGCGACCATTGGGGCCGGTTTTGATAATCCCAACAACAGCGATATGCCACCGGTAACCGAGATGTCTGACCGGCAGTTTACCAAGAATACCCAGTACTACGCCAACGTCTGGTATCAGCTCACCAGGCCCTTGAAGCTTGGTTTTGAAGTAATCCACGTTGAGACCGAACGTTATGACTACACTGATACCGGAAACCGCTTCCAGTTTTCCATGCAGTATCTCTTCTAAGGGCGCTGAGGATCAGAAAGGGGGTAGCTAAGGCTACCCCCTTAATTTTGATATCACTCGAGGAGGTGAAGAGATGCCTGAACCCACCAAGATCGAAAGTGTTTTAAAGGAAGAGCGTATTTTTTATCCACCACAGGAGGGGCGGGACGAAGCTTACATCAGTTCCAAGTTCGATTACGAAGAAATTTACCGTTACTCCCTGGAAGACCCGGATGGTTTCTGGAGCGAACGGGCCAAAGAACTCATCACCTGGTTTAAGCTTTGGGACCGCACTTGTTACTGGGATTTCCACAAGCCGGAAATTCGCTGGTTTGAAGGCGGTAAACTAAACGCCTGTTACAACTGCCTGGACCGTCACCTCACGGAAGCCACCAAGAACAAGGCGGCCATCATCTGGCAGGGCGAGCCGGACGAAGAGGTCAGGGTCTACACCTACCAGATGCTCCACCGGGAAGTCTGCCGCTTTGCCAACGTGCTCAAAAAGCTGGGTATCAAAAAGGGTGACCGGGTAGCCATCTACCTTCCCATGATCCCGGAACTTCCCATCGTGATGCTGGCCTGCGCCCGCATCGGGGCGATTCACTCCGTGGTCTTCGGAGGCTTTTCCGCCGAAAGCCTGAAAACCAGGATCCAGGACTGTGAGGCCAAACTCCTGATTACCGCTGACGGTTACTGGCGGGCGGGGCGCAAGATCGAGGCCAAAAAGAACGCCGACGCCTCCTTAAAGGATTGCCCCACCGTAGAAAAATGTATTGTGGTCAAGCGTCTGGGCCTTGATATCAATTGGGTGGAAGGGCGTGATATCTGGTATCACGAGGCCATTAACGCCGAAGACATTGAGGACTGGTGTCCGTGTGAAGAGATGGACGCCGAAGATATCCTTTTTATCCTCTATACCTCCGGTTCAACCGGAAAACCCAAAGGGGTCTTCCATACCACGGGGGGCTATTTGGTCTACGTGGCCCATACCCTGCAGTGGGTCTTTGACCTCAAACCAGAAGATATTTTCTGGTGCACCGCCGATATCGGCTGGATCACCGGTCATTCCTATATCGTTTACGGGCCTTTGTCTCTCGGCGCTACCGAGATCATGTACGAAGGGGTGCCCACTTATCCGCACCCGGGCCGTTTCTGGGAGCTGTGTCAGAAATTTAAAGTGACCCTTTTTTACACGGCCCCCACGGTCATTCGGGCCCTGATGAGGGAAGGTGACGAATGGCCCCATAAATATGATCTTTCTTCTCTGAGAATTCTGGGCTCGGTGGGTGAGCCGATCAATCCCGAGGCCTGGCTCTGGTATCACAAACACGTAGGCCGTGGTCGCTGCCCCATCGTAGATACCTGGTGGCAGACGGAAACCGGGGGCTTTTTGATTTCTCCCTTACCTTACGCCATTCCTCAAAAGCCGGGATCTGCCACCGTACCCCTACCAGGGGTGGAACCCATCATTTTGAAAGATGACGGCACCCCGGCGGGGGTGAACGAGGGCGGACACCTCTGCATGAAAAGGGCCTGGCCTGGCATGCTGAGAGGAGTATGGGGGGATCCCCAGAGGTTTAAAGACGTCTATTTCAGCCGGTTCCCTGGCTATTACTACACCGGTGACGGGGCGAAACGGGATGAAGACGGTTACTACTGGATCATGGGCCGGCTGGATGACGTGATCAACGTCTCCGGCCACCGTCTCGGAACCATGGAGCTTGAGTCCGCCCTGGTGGCCCACCCGGCGGTAGCCGAGGCGGCGGTGATCGGCGTCCCCCACGAAGTAAAAGGGGAGACCATTTACGCCTTTGTCATCCTCAAGGAAGGCTATGAGCCTTCTGATGAACTCAGGCAGGAACTCAAACAGCACATGCGTAAAGTGATTGGTCCTATCGCCACTCCGGAATACATCCAGTTCGTCTCCGGGCTACCCAAGACCAGGAGCGGAAAGATCATGCGTCGTATCCTGCGGAAAATCGCCACCGGTCAGTACGAAGACCTGGGTGATACCTCAACACTTGCTGATCCGTCCGTAATTGACGAACTCATCAAGGGCCGGGAAGAGTTGATGGGGAAGAAGTAAAAGTCCTGTCTGATATGGATTTAAGCGGGCCCATAGGGCCCGCTTTTTTATTCTTGAACTTCTAGGAGGTCAGGTGAGGGGGTCGCTTCGATAACGCCGGCTTCCAGATCGATTTTTTTAATGATGTCTTCGATCATGGGCAGATATACGCTTTTGCCCCCTGGTCTTTTGAC
>DROK01000123.1 GCA_011321895.1 Thermodesulfatator atlanticus | reverse complement strand
TGAAATAACCCAACAGATGGCAATGACCTGGCCCGTCAAACTTAACACTTATCTCCACCCCGGGCACGAAAGAAAGCCCGCGCTCTTTGGCCCGTTGTTCCGCCTGGGCAAGACCCGCTACGGTATCATGGTCGGTAAGGGCCAGGGCCGAAAGTCCCCTTTCGTGGGCCAAATCAACCAGCTCCGTCGGGGCAAAGGTGCCATCAGAAGCCGTGGAATGAGTATGAAGATCTATGGGGCCTTTCATTTCTTCTCCTATGCTTGGTTTTGCTTTTTACTAACCGGTTATAAAACTTTGCCAAGCCCCGGGCTCAGAAAAACCTTTTCGGCTTGTCAAATTTAACATTTGCTTGACTTAAAACCCTGGCCAACGGTAGAAAATGAAAGAGAGACTCTATTACCTAAAGGAGGGTTATTATGGCAGAAATCAAAACCATTCTTTTCCCCACCGACTTCACCGAAGCTTCCGTAAAGGTCTTACCTTACGCTACCTATCTGGCGGACAAACTGGGCGCCAAGTTGATGGTCCTTTTCGTGGTGGAAGAACTTTCCAAATACGCCAACTTCTATGTCCCCCACAGCGCTCTGGATAACCTGGAGGCCGAACTTATGGAATCAGCCCGGAAAAAGATGGAAAGCTTCGTGGAAGACTACTTTGAAGGTTTTCCGGTTGAGACCATGATCCGCCGGGGAGACGTCCCGGAAGAAATAGTAAAAGTGGCCGAAGAAAAGGGAATAGACCTGATCGTTATGGGCACCCACGGGCGCAAGGGCCTGGAGAAGGTCCTCCTGGGTAGCGTGGCGGAACGAGTAGTCAAAGGTGCTCCTTGCCCGGTGATGACAGTTAATCCTTATCGGGTTAAAAAATAGTCCTGCAAAATCTTAGGAAAGGAGCACCTCAAAAATGGAGAAAGCCAAGATCGTAGTGGTCGGAGCCGGGCCTGCGGGGATTGCGGTGGCGGTAGAGGCCAAAGCCGCCGGGATAGAACCGGTGGTCGTGCTCGAAAGATCAGACAAACCCTGTGAAACCATCCATAAATTCTACCACCCGGGCAAGCGGGTAGACGCCGTTTACCGCAAAGTAAAGGTCGACCCGATAGGTATCTGCCGTTTTGATACCTGCTCCAAGGAAGAATTTCTGGAATTGATGGAACGCTATATCAAAGAATACGATCTTGACATCCGTTATAAACAGGAAGTCCACAAAATCGAAAAGACCAACGATTGTTTTAGGGTACACGCCGGGCAGGATACCGTTATCGAAGCCCCCATCGTGGTCATCGCTATCGGTATCTTTGGCCGGCCGAACCGCCCGCCTTACGTGTTGCCCAAAGAGGTGCGAGACCGCATCTTTTTAGGCACACAGGCGGAAATCCCCTCCCATTTCAAGAAAGTCTTGGTGGTGGGAGGCGGGGACTCGGCGGCCGAAACCGCCTGTTACCTGGCAGACCAGGGGGCCCAGGTTTACCTTTCTTACCGACGCCCTCAATTTTTCCGGATAAACGAGACCAACCTGGCTGAATTAAATAAAAGAGTTGAAGAAGGGAAAATCACCCTGCTTATGCCTACCGATATCGAAGGGGTGGAGCCCGCCGAAAACGGGGTGCAGGTCAATTTTAAAGACGGCCAGAAGATGGTCTTCGACGCCATATTTTACTGTCTGGGTGGGAGCACGCCGGAAAACTTCCTGCGTTCGGCGGGCATAGAGGTGGAAGGCAAACGCCCCAAGGTAGACGAGTATTACGAAACCAACGTTCCCGGGATCTTCCTGGCAGGAGATCTTGTTTTCGAAAAGGGAAGCATCATGGCGGCTTTCAACTCCGCCCATAAAGTGGTCGAAGGCATCAAAAAGCGTTACCAAGAAAAACTGGCCCGTGGGTGTTAAATGGCTAAAAAAAGGGTGTATTGTCTGGACGAGGGCCTTCTTTCCAGCCAAGACCTGCTTCACGGCATTATTGAAAGTGCCACCGACGCCATCATCGCCATCAAAGAAGACCACCGGATCATCCTTTATAACCTGGCCGCAGAACAGATCTTTGGCTACCGGGTGGAGGAGGTCCTGGGCCAGGACCTGGATCTCCTCCTTCCCCCGGAGGTAGCCGGGAAACACAAACAATACATCGAGGAGTTCATTAAAACCGGCCATTCTCCGGTGCTCGGCAAAGTGATGGAAGGGATGGCCAAACGCAAGGACGGAAGTCTCTTTCCCGTCCAGATCTCCCGCTCGGCTACCAGGATCAACGGACACTGGGTCTTTACCGCCATCCTGCGGGACATGTCCGCCCAGAAGGAGATGGAACGGCGGCTTCTGGAAAGCGAGAAACTGGCTGCGGTGGGGATGGCGGTCTCCCGCATCGTACACGAGATCAAAAACCCTCTGGTAGCCATCGGAGGGCTGGTCCTTTCCTTGTTAAAGAAAGAAGAGGACCCGGAGAAGAAAAAAAAGCTCTCGCTGGTGTTCCGGGAGGTTGAACGGTTAGAGAAACTCCTCAACGACATCAGCAATTTCGCCAAGCCCTTAAAACTTGAAAAGAAAAAATTCGATCTCGTCAACCTCTGCGAAGAGGCCCTGGAAGTTTACCGCCCCCGTTTTGAAGAAGAAGGAATAAAGGTCAAACTCATCGCCCCCAAAGGAAAGGTGATGGTGCTGGGGGACGAAGAAAGATTAAAAGAGGTGTTGTTTAATCTTTTCCAGAACGCCTTGGAAGCTATGGCCGGCAAGGGGGGCGAACTCACGGTCGAGGTCAGGGAGACCCCGCATAAAATAATCCTGGCCGTACGGGACACCGGCCCGGGGATCCCTCCGGAGGTTTTAAAACAGCTGTTCACCCCCTTCTTTACCACCAAAAGGCGGGGTACCGGTCTTGGGCTTTCCATCTCATTAAAAATCATCGAAGCCCACCAGGGCCGCATTTACGCCCATAACTACGACCGGGGAGCAGAATTCATTATCGAGCTTCCCAGGCCCCAAAATTGAACGCTTCAAGCCTCTGCAAGGCCTTCTGGTAAGCCGGTGCAAAAACCCTTCTGGCCACCTCCCGGGCCTTGGTGGTGGGAAGGAGCCTGATAAGGCGGTCCAGGGCTTTACACTCTTCGTAGCCAAGCTGCCACACAAAAAGACGCCAGAGCAACTCGTTTCTTAGATGGGGAAAGGGATCTTCAGGGTTGGGGCGCAGTTCGTTCTTTTCGATCAGCTTGATATAAACGATGCTTCTGGCGGCCAGCAAATCCTCTGATAAGTTCCGGTGTTTTCCCCCGAAGAGGTAGTAAGACGTAAGACCGTCTCCGGGTGAAGGTAAGACCTTGTGGAAGCCCCTGGCGGATAAGGCCTTTAAAAGGAGGTTTTCGGTGCGCAGGCGGATCAGGCCCTTTCCCTCCCGGGCCAGAAAATAAAGGAGTTTCAGATGGATATAACCTGCCTCAACGTAAAAGGAAGGGGCCCTCGTCTTTTTGACCAGAGAAATGATTTCTCTGGCCCTCATGGCGTCGCGCAGGGTAATCCTTTGGGCGTCGGCCTGGGCGAAGGCCTTGATCTTTTCCACCAAGAGGTCAAAAGGTCCCTGCATGGCCGCGTAATAATCCAACAGGCGCCCGAAACACAGGTGTTCCATGTCGTAGACTGCGGTGAGCTCCGGACATTTTCTGACCTCTTCCGCCGGCACCCCCTGGTCCAGCAACGCCCTGATCAAGACCCACCTTTCAAGGTAAGGTTCCACCTGACAGATACGTTTCCCTTCCCGGTACAGTTTTTTTAGTTCTTCCGCCAGGGCTTTGGCGTATTCCGGAAAGCCTGCTTCACTCTGTTCTACGTACGCTGTGACCGTAATCTCTCCCCGCAACATGTTTGCAAATTCTGGGTCCGGGGGTTCCTCAAGCAGGATCCAGTCGTGTTTCTTTAAAGAGCCCAAAATGGCAGGCAAAAATTCCAGTCTATGCGGGGTAAGTCCAACGGTAAGCAAGGACATCTTCCGGGTGCTCCAGGAAGGCGACCACTAACTCGATGGCCGCGGCGATGTCTTTCTTATAAGCCAGGCTTACGGGGGCGTGGAGATATCTTACCGGGACGGAAAGGGCGGCCGCCCTTACCGCACCTCCTGCTACCTGCAAAACGCTGGCGTTGGTCCCACCCTTTTTCTTCACCACCACCTGGTGGGGGATCTGGTGTTTTTCCGCCAGGGCAGCCAGACCCAAAGTAAGGTGTCTGTCTGCCAAAAAACGGGCGTCTGAAAGGCGCAACTCCGGCCCCTGACCACAACAGGCAAGCCTTTCGTGCGCCGGGGTCCCGGGAAGATCTGAAGCCAGGGTCCCTTCCAGGGCCACCACCACTTCCACCGCAAGGGCCTGGGCCAAGGCCTGAGCCCCGCGCAGCCCCGTCTCCTCCTGGACCGAGGCGGAGAGGTAAAGATCAACCCGGGGATTTGCCCTTTTTAGGGCTTCTGCCATCACAAAAAGCCCTACCCGGTCGTCCAGGGCCTTGGCCCACACGGCTTCACTTGTTTCCTCAAAAAAGGGCGGAAACGTCACCGGATCGCCCACGGCCACCACCCCGCGCAGCTCACTTTCGGGAAGACCCGTGTCAAGCAACATCTCTTCGATGGCCGGGGCCTTTTCTTCTTTTCCGAGATGAGGTGGTCTGCTGGCCACCACCGCCGTTACCTTACGCCGCCCCCAGACGAGAAGTCTCTGGCCGTAGACCAGACGGCTTTCCATCCCGCCCAGGGGCACCACCCTCAGGAAGGGGCCCTCGAACCCCGCCACCATAAAACCCACTTCGTCGAGATGGGCGTCTAGCAGGACCCTGGGCCCTGGTCCCTTTTTGTGGAGCAATAGGTTCCCCAGGGCGTCGGTCTTTATTTCGTCCACCAGGGCGGCAACTTCGGCCTGGAAAAGTTCCCTTACTGGTTCTTCGGCCCCGGGAACCCCCGGGGCCTCACAGAGGCGCTTCAGGAATTCGAGTCTCATAGGTCAAAATAGGCCATTACCGGGGCGTGGTCAGAAGGCCGTTTCCAGGAACGCGGCTCCCGGTCGATGAGGGCGTCTTTTAGCCTTTGCGCCAGGGCCTTACTTACCCATATGTGGTCCAGCCTTAAGCCACGGTTGGCCTTAAAGGCCCCGAATTGGTAATCCCACCAGGTGTAGGCCCCTGGCTGGTTGGGGTGAACCGCCCGGTAAGTGTCCACAAAGCCCCACTCCTGCAAAAGCTTAATGGCAGTGCGCTCTCTTTCGTGAAAACAGATCTGCCCGGCCAGAAGCTCCGGGTCGTAAACGTCTATCGGTTCAGGGGCTACGTTAAAATCTCCACAAAGGGCCACCAGGTCCCGTTCGGGGTCAAAATGGTTTTCGAAATATTCCCGCAAACGGTAGATAAACTCCAGTTTGTAAAGGAAATAATCTGAGCCCACGCTGCCACCGTTAGGAATATAAACGGAATGGACCCTCACACCCCTTATGGTGGCGGCGATCAACCTCTCCTTGGCCTCTTCGTCTTCCCCGTCGGGAAAACCGATCATGACGTCTTGGGGCTCTTCTTTGGCAAGAATAGCCACCCCGTTTCGCCCCTTACCACCGGCGTGGGCCGCCGCGTAACCCAGCGCCTCAAGTTCCGCAAAAGGGAAATCGCGATCCGTGGCCTTGGTCTCTTGTAAACAAACAACGTCTGGCGCACGCAGCTTGAGCCATCGTTTAAGATGCTCAAGCCGCATGCGCACCGAATTTATGTTCCAGGTAGCTAGGACCAACATCCTTTAGGCAAAATCGTGGGTGCCTGCCACACACTTAACCCCTACTTTTTCTTCGATCAGCTTGGGGAGATTTTCCAGATCGTGGTTTTTGCACAGGGGGACCGCTTTGACCATGCAGTTGGAGAGATGGACTACTTCAAACTCGGTCCTCTTTTTGGTGGTGGCGATGTTGTTGATCAGGGCCCGGCCGGGACACTTACATTTGAGAAAACCCACCACCTGCACCTCATCGTAATCCTTAAAAGGCCCCCGTTTCTCGGCCGCCGCGGTCATACATTTCCAATCACTGGGACAATCATAAGAATTTTCAGAATAAGCCCCGCAAGCTACGATTAAAACCCTGGCCATCCCTTACACCTCCTTTCTTTTTTTCCACCTTGCGCCGCAGGTTTGCAAAAGTCAAGACCTGGAAACCCGGGTTAAATCCTCAAAAACCGGAAGAAGGCTGGCTACTTGGGCCCCCAAAAACCCTCCCGAATTAAAGAAATAAATCTCTCCGCTCTCCAGGCAAGACCGTATAAGAACCCGTCCGTTCACAGAAATTGTTTATTAATTTCGAATTTTTTAAGCTATATAATACGGAACGGAAGGCGTTTTTGAGGGTAAAAGCCCAGACTTTTAATTTTTAAAAAGACGGAGGTCGTTTTGAATAGACACCTTCTTCTCACCACCGACGGCTCCCCGTATACCCACAAGGCCACTTCTTATTTGGCCACCGTTTTTTCAGGTCGCCAGGACGTGGAAATTACCGTCCTCTCCGTGGCCAAAGCACCTCCCTCTTACCTTTTACGCCCCATACCGGGGCTTAGCGAGATCGAACGGGAAGAGAGGCTGGAAAAATTTCAGGCCGAAGAGCTAAAAAAGGCCCAGCATCACGTCAGCGAGGCGGTGGAGCAGCTAAAAAGAAAGGGATTTGACGAAAAGAAGCTGCACACCAAAGTGTCTGTTCAATACGGGGACGTTGCCAATACCATTCTTCATGAAGCAAGAGAAGGACACTTTGACGCGGTGGTCGCAGGTCGCCGGGGGTTGGGGCGCCTTTCTTCGGCCTGGCTGGGAAGTGTTACCCAGAAGATGGTGGAATACGGGCGCAACGTGCCGGTGTGGGTCATAGACGGAGAGGGGTGGAACAAGCGGTTTCTGGTGGCCGTAGACCTGGGAGAGCCCGGGATGAAGGTGCTTGACCACGTCATTTTTATGTTGGCTCCGGACCCGGAAGTGGAGGTGGAGATCCTCTACGTCCTGACCACCCTCTTTCCCAGAGAAAAAGAGCAGGCCCTTGAAGATATTCAAAAAATTCTTACCAAAGAAGAGGAAAAGGAGGCGGCGGAATTTTTTGCCGAGGCCCAGAAGATGTTTGCGGCAGAAAACTTTAAAGGCAAAGTACGGGTCAAAATTAAGTCCTCTCCCCTGGGAGTGGCGGCCAGCATCTTAAAAGAGGCCCGGGAGGAAAATTTCGCCACCGTGGTGGTAGGGCGCCGGGGTCGGGGAGGGTTCAAAGGCCTTCTGCTGGGTTCCGTCTCCTCCAAAGTACTTTTCAATCTAAATGACCGTGCTATTTGGGTGGTAGGATGAAAAAGGTAAAATGTCCCCATTGCGGGCAGGAGACCCGTTGGGAAGGAAATCCTTTTCGGCCTTTCTGTTCCGAAAGGTGCAAATTGCTAGACCTGGGCCACTGGCTGGCGGAGGAATACCGGATCCAGGTGCCGGCCGAAGGGGTGGAAGAAATCCACGAGCTTCCCAAGGAGGAAGAAGGTGAGTGATTTTTACGACGTAGCCATCATCGGCGCCGGGCCGGCGGGGTTGCAGGCGGCTATCCACGCCGCCAGGCGAAAGGCCAGGACCATCATTTTTGGCAAGATAGAGGCGAGTGCCCTCTTTCGGGCCCATTTAGAAAACTATTTTGGCCTCCCTGGCAAAAAGGACGGAAAAGAGGTGCTGGAGACCGGGCTCAGCCAGGCCCAAAATTTCGGGGCGGAATACCTGCCCCAGGACGTGGTATCCCTCGCCATAGAAGGGCCGGGCTTTCTTATTGAGACTGAAACCGGAGACCACTACCGGGCTTACACCCTGATCATCGCCACCGGGGTGAGCCGGCGCCGGGCCAAAATAAAAGGAGAGAAGGAGCTGCTGGGCAAAGGGGTGAGTTATTGCGTGGATTGTGACGGCTTTTTCTTCCGCGGTCTGCCGGTGGCCGTGCTGGGGAGCGGTAGCGCCGCGGCCCACGGGGCCCTTACCCTCAAAAAAATTACTTCCCCGGTCTATCTGGTAAGCCCTGAACTGAAGGTCTCAGAACAGCTCCTGGCGGAACTAAAAGAAGCCGGGGTGGAAATCATCCCAGCCAAGGCCAAAGAGATCCTTGGCACCCAGGAGGTCGAAGGGCTGGTGCTGGAAAACGGCGAAATATTAAAAGTCAAAGGGGTCTTCATTGAAGAAGGGGCCAAAGGGGCCCTCCAGCTGGCCACGGTCCTGGGGGTGGCCCTGGACCCGGAAAACATGACCTATATCCAGGTGGACCGCCAGCAGCAGACCAACCTCCCGGGAGTCTTTGCTGCCGGCGACGTCTGTGGCCCGCCCTTTCAGGTAGCCAAGGCCGTGGGCGAAGGGTGTGTGGCGGGGCTTAAAGCAGCTGAACTGGCAAGCAAACGGCGAAAGGAGCATCAGTCATGAAACTGGAAGTACTAACCGTGGGAGCCCTTGCGGTCAGGTGTTATTTCGTCATCTGCCCGGAGACCAGGGAATGCGCCATAATTGACCCGGGCGGAGACGAAGGGCGTATCCTGGAAGAGGTGCGCCGCCTGGGGCTTGTCCCCAAATATATCCTGGCTACCCACGGGCACGCGGACCACGTAGCCGGAGCCTGGTGGTTACGGAAAAAGCTTGAGATTCCGGTGGCCATGCACGAAGCGGATGACCACTTCTTTCGCCAGCCAGACGCCGCGGCCATCTTTGCGGCCTGGGGTTTTGAAGTCAACGAGCCTGCGGACATCCTCCTAAAAGAGGGGGACCTGATTCGCATCGGTGAGACCGTCACCCTGCGGGTCATCCATACCCCGGGGCATTCGCCGGGTTCGGTCTGTTATTACGACGGGCAACAATATCTCTTCACCGGGGACACCCTCTTTGTTGGGGCGGTGGGGCGGACCGACCTTCCCGGGGGAGATTTTCACCAGATGCTCCGCTCAATCGAAGAAAAAATCCTGCCCTTGCCTGATGAGACCGTTATCTGCCCGGGGCACGACTATGGTGACCGCCCCTTCTCTACCCTGGCGGAAGAAAAGAAGACCAACCCTTATATCACGGAATTCATCTTAGGGCGCTAAATTTGCCCCGCCCCATCCCCTCGTACCGGAAACCCAGTTTCTGCATCCGGGCCGGTTCGTAAATATTGCGCGCGTCCACGATGGCAGGCTCGGCCATGAGCTTCTTTATCTTTTCGAGGTCCAGGTAACGGAATTCGTTCCATTCCGTAAGGATAACCAGGCAGTGCGCCTGTTCTACTGCCTCGTAAGGATCGTGGGCGTAGTGCAAAGGAAGTTCCGGTTTGGCCTTACGGAACTCTTCCATGGCCACCGGGTCATAGACCCTTACCTTGGCCCCGGCCTCAACCAGGGCCTCCACGATGGTAAGGGCCGGGGATTCACGCACGTCACTGGTATTCGGCTTAAAAGAGAGCCCGAGCACCCCGATGGTCTTGTCCTTAAGGTCTCCACACATGAGCTTTACCTTCTCCACGGTGATATAGCGCTGCCGGTCGTTAACCTTGAGTACGGCCTCAGGGATATACATGGACACCTGGTTTTGTTTGCCAAGGTAGGCCAAAGCCCTTACGTCTTTAGGGAAACAGGACCCTCCAAACCCGGGCCCGGGGTTTAAGAAACGCGGCCCGATACGGGGATCAAGCCCCATGGCCTTGGCCACCGTGACCACGTCTGCCCCTACGCGGTCACAGAGGACGGCCATTTCGTTGATAAAACTGATCTTGGTCGCCAGAAAGGCGTTGGAAGCGTATTTGATCATCTCTGCGGTTTCCAAATCGGTGATCACAAAAGGGGTCTCCGCCAGATAGAGCGGACGATAAATGTCT
>DROK01000122.1 GCA_011321895.1 Thermodesulfatator atlanticus | reverse complement strand
TCCGGCGGTTGTCTTCAAGGATCCAGGAAAGTTCCAGGGCCTCCACCCCCCTCTTTAGAAGGGCTTCCTTGGCGTCCCTTATGAGTCGCAGGATAAGGAGCGGCCCCACGAGGCGGCGCTGATATACCCGTTTTACCCCCATCAGGACTACCCGGGCCCTCCTGGGAGGCCTGAATTTGAGACGCCAGAGGAGCTTAAAGATTCCGGCCGGGAAAAGGCGGCCGTCCAGCTCTTTAATAAGTTCGTTAAAATCAGGAAGGATGGCTATGAAGGCCGCGGCCTCGCCGTCTACTTCGGCGATGCGCACGTAATCTTCCGGGACCAGATATTTGAGACTCTTGCCAAAATAGAGGTAATCCTCCCGGGTAAAAGGGATAAAACCCCAGTTCTGGGACCAGGCGTCGTTGAAGATACTAAAGATCAAGGCCAGTTCCTGACCCAAGGCCTTTTTAGAAATAGTGCGGATCTTTACGTGGTGAGAGCTTTTAGGGATCAGGCGGTCAACCCGGGCCAGGGTCTCTTCCGTCCTGGTCATAAGATAGGCCCAGAGGTCCTTGGCCTTTTGGTAACCCAGGGCGGCTAAGTGGGCCTGATAATAAGGCCGAGCATGCCCCATGAGAAAGGTGGGAGATGTCTCAAAACCCTCCACCAGGAGACCACATTCCTGGTTGATGGAAAAATTGAAAGGACCAAGGATTTTCTTAAGGCCCCTGGCGCGCAAAAAACCCTCCGCTGCGTCCAGAAGGGCGGCAAAGACCGCCTGGTCGTCGATTGCTTCTAAAAAACCGAAATGCCCCTCCGGGCCGTAACGGGCTAGATGGAGCCGGTTCACCTGGGCGCTTATCCTTCCCACCGGCACCCCGTCCTGGTAAGCCAGAAAAAGACACGCCTCACCGTATTTAAAAAAGGGGTTTCGGGAAGAGAGAAATTCCTTACGTTCCCAGATAAGGGGCGGCACCCAGGCGGGATCCTCCCGGTAAATCCGCCAGGGAAGCCTGATAAAGGCTTCAAGCTCTCTTCTATTTTCTACTTTTTTCACCTGGACCATAACGCTCTAGTTTAAACGAGAATTGCGAAAAACCCTACGGAGAGCTATGGTGCGGTTAAGATGAAAGCCATCATTCTGGCCGCCGGCCAAGGAAAAAGGCTCCTGCCTCATACAAAAGACCGCCCCAAATGCCTGGTGCCGGTCGCGGGGCGTCCTGTCCTGGAGTGGGAAATCCTGGTCCTGCTATCCCGGGGCCTAAAAGAAATAGTGATCATGACCGGCTACCGCGCCGACCTGGTGGAAAGCTTTTTGAACCAGCGCTTTGCAGGTTACCCCATCCGCACCCACTACAACCCTGATTACGCCACCACGGACAATCTCTATACCTGCTGGCTGGCCGGCGCCGAAATGACCGAAGACTTCCTCCTTATGAACGGGGACGTCTTGATCGAGCCGGAAATCTTGACCCGCCTCCTCAAAGAGGCCAGAGCCCCGATCACCCTTACTATCAACCGCAAAGACACCTACGACGAAGACGACATGAAGGTCATAACCAGCGGGAAAAAACTTTTGCGGGTGGGAAAAGATCTTCCCCTCTCGGAAGTAAACGGTGAGTCCATCGGCCTGCTGGCCTTTTTAGGGGAGGGGCCGGCCATTTTTCGGGAAACAGTCGCCCGTATTATGGCCGCCCGGGACCCCAGTAAACGCTGGTTCCTTTCCGCCATAGACGATATAGCCCAAAAGGGGCTGGTCTGGATCTGTGATATTACCGGGCTTTACTGGTGTGAAATAGATTATCCGCAAGACCTTGTCCTGGCAGAAAGGGTAGCCTTAAAAATCAAAGAAGACCTCGGCCTTATATGATTTTGACGGCTTACGTCAGGCGAC
>DROK01000121.1 GCA_011321895.1 Thermodesulfatator atlanticus | reverse complement strand
TTTTTTAAGAGCTCTTCGGTGAAGTGGAACCCGGCGGTGGGGGCGGCTACCGAGCCGGGTTTCCTGGCGTAAACTGTCTGGTAACGGAAAAGGTCTTCTTTTTCGTCAGGCCGTTTGATGTAAGGGGGAAGCGGTACCCGGCCTATCTTTTCGATGAGGGCCAGCAAATCCCCTTCTGCTTCCAGCTGGAGGAGTACCTTGCCGGGAGATAATCTTTCCTGCACCACGGCCTGTAACCCGGCCCCGAAACGAAGCCGCGTACCCGGTCTCAATCTCTTGCCGCGGTAAAGGGCGGGCACAGGTTTTCCCGCCTCCGGTAATCTTAAAAGGAGGATTTCTACCTGGCCGCCGGTTTCTTTTTGCCCGTAAAGCCGGGCCGGGAAGACGCGGCTGTCGTTTACCACCAATATATCGCCTGCTTTAAAATATTTTTCTATTTCCCGAAAACGGTCGTGGTGTAAAATGCGCCCCTTCTGCCGGTCAAGGACCAAAAGCCGACTCTCGGTTCGTTCTTTAGGGGGGTATTGGGCAATTAGTTCCGGTGGGAGCTCATAATCGTAGGTTTCGAGCCGAAAAAGGGACGGGATGTCTTTCATGCTACCATTAAAAATTTTTTCAAATAGTTCCGGTTAGAAGTTCTGACTGCTTCGAGACGTTCTAAAAGATCCTGGCCGAAATATTCTTGGGCCAATTTGATTTCCTCTGGCAGATATTCCTTCTCTTCCCCTTTTTTGTCCAGCAAAAGAATTAATAACTGGTCCAGCCGGCGCAAGAAAAGGTAATTTTCGCGCAGCTCTTTTTCTTCGGTGGGGGAAAGGATGGCGGCCTCCTTTAACATCTTTAAGGCCAGCAGGGTATTGCCTTCCAATTTTATCCCGTTACGGGCAAGGTTTTTCAAGATCAACCACTGAACGGTAAATTCCAAGTCTGCCAGGCCCCCCGCCCCTACTTTGAGGTTGATAAGCCCGGGGGTGGTCCTTTCTTTTTCCATGCGCTGCCGCATCTGCCAGAGCTCGGCGGCCTCTTCTTCGCCCCAGGGCAGAGAGGCCAGGTAGGTGCTTATCTCTGAGATTATCTGGCGGCCCAGGGCCAGGTTGCCTGCTACGGGCCTTAGTTTGGTAAGGGCCAGTAGTTCCCAGAGGGCGGCGTCCTTCTGGTAATAATGCAGCAACCCTTCGGCGGTGGTCACCAGCGGACCTTTTCGTCCTTCTGGTCTGAGCCTGGTATCCACCTGGTACCCTGGCCCTTCGGGCAGGGGGACCGTCAGGTAATGGATGAAGCGCTGGGCGATTTTGGTTTGGGCCACTATTTCGCTGTTTTGGGAGGCGGCAAAAATCAGGTCCAGGTCTGAACGGTACCCCAGCTCGCGGCCTCCAAGTTTTCCCAGGCCTAAAATGACCAGGCCGTCTTGCTCCCTGGGGGAAGCCAGCCCGAGAGTGTGGCGTATAATTTCTTCCGCCAGTCGCGAGAGTCCTTTGAGTAAATCCGGCAGCGTAAGCCTGCCTTTTAAATCGAGGTAGCCGAGGCGGCATATCTTTTCGTTCTTGGTGGCGCGCAGAAGCCCCAGGGCCTCTTCGGTATCCTTTCCCCTCAAGCGTTGCGCCAAATCCGGCCCTTTTTCTTCGCCCTCAAACAGGGCCTCTGCGGCGGCAGGGGCTTCCTGCAGGAGGTGCGTTAAAAACCTGCTTCGGGCAAAGATTTCGAGCAGATCGTAAATTTTGGCAGGGTTATACCTTAACGCGTAAAGAAAGGAGATCCTGCCCCCCAGTCTTTCCACAAAAGAGATAAAGTTGGCCAGCACCTGTTCTTTGTTTTCGAAACGGGTGAGTTCAGATAAAAGGACCTTGAAGATTTCTGCCAGAAGGGGGCCCCTTTTGGCACCCAGTGGTCCGGAACCTCTGGTCAGGTCCTTCACGTCCTTGAGCAAATGGGGAGGAAGACCCAGGGCTTCGGACAATTCCTTTTCCGGCTTGGCCCCGGCTAAAAAGGCTTCGATTTCTTTGGCCAGACCAAGGCCCTTCGGGGAAGTTGAACGGGTAAAGAGACCGCTAAAGATCCGGTTGACCCGCCGGCGGATCCCTTCAACTTCTTTTAAAAACGGTTCCAGGTCCGGGAACCCCATGCTTCTGGCCAGTCGGAAGAGGGCTGCTTCTTCCCGGGGCAGGGTATAAGTCTGTCTAAAATGGATGGTTTGTAAACGGTGCTCCAGGGTGCGTAAAAAGACGTAAGCCTTCTTGAGAAAAATGGTGTCTTCCAGGGGAATAATTTTTTTACGGGCCAGTTTGTTCAGGGCCCAGATGGTATTTCTGGTCCGGAGGCCTGGGTCTTTACCACCGTATATCATCTGGAAGGCCTGACAGAAGAATTCTATTTCCCTGATACCCCCGGGGCCGATTTTAAGGTTGCGTTCGGCCCCTTTTTGGGCGGCTTCTTTGGCTATTCTTTCTTTGAGGTTACGCAGGTGTTCCAGATAGGCGTAATCCAGGTAGCGGGGGTAGAGGACAGGGCGTAAAGCCTTTAAAAAGGCCTTGCCGGTTTTCTTATCGCCCGCAACGGGACGGGCCTTCAGCAGGGCCAGGCGTTCGAAAGGATGGGCCTGGTAAAAGTAATAATGGACGGCGGCCTTAAGAGAATAAACCAGTTCCCCGTCCTTTCCTCCAGGCCTTAGCCTCAAATCCACCCGGAAGAGGCGCTCGCCTTCCAGGATGGCGTCGAGCAAACGGCTCAATTCTCGCCCAAGGTTGATAAAATGTTCTTTCTGCGAGAGGTCTCCGCTCAAAAAATAAACCAGGTCTACGTC
>DROK01000120.1 GCA_011321895.1 Thermodesulfatator atlanticus | reverse complement strand
GTTTTTATGAGATCAAATTTTTCGTAAGCTTTGAATATTTCGTCGTAATCCTTTAGAGAACGGTTGGTCTTTTGGTTGCTCAGATAGTTGATCCCAAAGACCACCAAGAGGGAAAATACACCTAAACCTACCAGGGCGAGAAGTTTTACTTTTACTGAGAATTGAAGCTTCATCGAAACCCTCCCCGTTTTTCTTTTGGTTCTAGCTAAATTTCCTTTTCGCCTTTTAGGGATCTTTTTTGAGAAAAATTTTTTTAATAAAAAGATCTAAAAAATTTAAGATTCGCTCTCTTCTTCATGACACCTCTTTTATCCTCCCAAAAGGAATTACAAACAAAACCTGGTTGAGGTCTTTCCTGTTTTGAGACTTAAGGAACCAGGGCTTTTTTCCGAAACTTTGGAAAGATTAGGCCCCACGGGGAAGGAGAAAGGTATGAAAGCACTGGTGGTCGACGACTCAAAGTCCATCAGACAGATTGAAAAACGTTATCTCTCCCAGATGGGTTTTTCGGTAGTAGAAGCGGAAAACGGGGAGCAGGCCCTAAAGGTCCTTGAAGAGAATCCCGATGTCAAGCTCGTGCTGCTTGATTGGCACATGCCAGTGATGAACGGCTACGAATTTCTGAAAAAAATGCGCCAGAACGCCCACTGGAACCACATAAAGGTCATGATGGTCACCACCGAAAACCAGGAAAAGAGCGTTATCGACGCCATTATGGCCGGGGCCAACGAGTATCTTATGAAACCCTTTGACCAGGAGATGCTGGAGAACAAGATTCGCTGGCTTTTAGAGGAGGCTTCTCTGTGAACCGCATCAAAGTCTTAGTGGTCGACGATAGCCCCATCCTGCGCAAGCTCATTACCCAGGCCTTGCAGGCTGACCGTGAAATCCAGGTGGTGGGTACCGCCAGCAACGGTAAGGAGGCCCTGGAGGCGGCTCCCCGTCTGCGTCCTGACGTCATCACCCTGGATATTGAGATGCCCGTTATGGACGGGCTCACCGCCCTAGAACATCTGCGGCGCGTTTATCCCAAGGCCCGGGTCATTATGTTTTCTTCCCTTACCGAGAAGGGGGCCAAAGAGACCATAAAGGCCCTTTCCTTAGGGGCTTTTGATTTTGTGACCAAACCTTCTACCCGTTCTCTTTCCGAAAGCATCAAGAAGATCCAGGAAGAGCTGATCCCCAAAATAAAGACGGCGGCGCCCAAGGTTTTGGCACGCCCCGTAAGGCCTGTGGTTTCTCCAAGACCAGCTGTCCAACCGGCAACACCCAAGCGCAGGCTACCTTCGCGCCCCCTTGGGGGGAGATGGGAGGTCGTGGCCATCGGGGTCTCTACCGGGGGCCCCAAGGCCCTGGCCGAGGTGATTCCGCGGCTTCCAGGCCAGTTTCCCGTACCCATCCTTATCGTACAGCACATGCCGCCCATCTTTACCGCCCAGCTGGCCCAGAGGCTTGATCAGCTCTCCGCCTTAAAGGTGGTAGAGGCCCAGGAAGGAAACCCCCTGGTCCCGGGCAAGGTCTTCATCGCGCCCGGGGACTATCACATGGAGGTCAGGGTTAGGGGTACGGCCAAAGTGGTCCACCTCCACAAAGGGCCTCCAGAGAACAGTTGTCGGCCGGCGGTAGACGTCCTCTTTCGTTCAGTGGCCAACGTTTTTGGCGGTCGCAGCGTGGGTATCATCCTGACCGGCATGGGACACGACGGCCTGGCCGGGGCCAAACTCATGAAAGAGAAGGGGGCCCTCATCGTGGCCCAGGATGAGGCCACCTCGGTGGTTTACGGCATGCCGCGGGCGATAGTAGAAGCCGGGCTTGCCGACTACGTGCTTCCCTTGGGGGAGATCCCCGCTTTTCTACAAAAAATATTTGTGCAACGGATCGCAGCATGAGACCGGAAGTCTATCGTTTTTTTGCCGACTTGGTACAAAAACACAGTGGTATCGTCCTCAAAGAGGAAAAGGCCTACCTCATCGAGAGCCGTTTGCGCGAACTGGCCCGCGCCCTGAACTACCGTGACGTTGACCAGCTTTATCAGATGGCCAGCAAGCGCCTCACTCCCCAGCTGCGGGATGAGATTATCGAGGCCATGACCACTAACGAGACCTATTTCTTCCGTGACCAGCACCCCTTCGAGGCGCTGCGCAAAGAGGTAATTCCTGAGCTTAAAAAACTCCGGGCCAAGGAAAAAGAGCTCCGTTTCTGGTCGGCGGCGGCTTCCACCGGCCAAGAGGCCTACAGCATCGCCATGATCATCCACGAATATTTCCCGGAGCTCCTTTCCTGGCGCCTCCAGATCCTGGCCACGGATATTTCCCGGGAGGCCTTAAAGAAGGGCGAAAAAGGGGCTTACTCCCAGATCGAGGTCAACCGCGGGCTGCCTGTCACTTTTCTGGTGAAATACTTCAAACAAAACGGTTCCAAATGGGTGGTAAGCGAAAAATTAAGGCGCTTGATAACCTTCCGAAAACTTAACCTGGTAGACCCTCTGCCCCCCACCCTGGGTAAGTTCGACGTGGTCTTTTGCCGGTACGTGCTCATTTACTTTTCTCCCGAGGTAAAGGCCAAGGTCCTGCAAAACATAGCCAGGGTGATGAAACCCAAAGGATATCTTTTCCTGGGGGCCACCGAGAGCCCGCAGGGGCTGCCTGCCGGTTTTAAACGGAAAATGATCGGGCGTACCATCTGTTATCAGTGGGAGGGTTAAAGCTTAACCAGGCTTTTTTCGAAATAGGCAAAAAGGTCTTTAAAACCAGAGGAGGAACCTATGGGCTTTGAAGAAGATGTCCTCAAAGACTTTATCACCGAGGCCAAGGAAAACCTTGAACGCTTGGACGAAGAGTTCGTAGAGCTTGAGCAACGCCCCGAAGACAAAGAACTTCTCTCTAGCATCTTCCGAACCATCCATACCATTAAAGGGACCGCGGGGTTTTTCGGTTTTAAGACCCTGGAGGCCATTGCGCACTTTGCCGAAGATATCCTTTCCAAATTAAGAGACGGCCTGGTGGTGGCAGACGAAGAAACCATCGACATGCTCCTCAAGGCGGTCGATTATATCAAGGCCATCATTGCCGCCCTGGAAGAGACGGGCAAAGAGCCCGTGGATGATACCTACCTTGATTTCCTGGTAGACCTGAGGAATTTCGCCGAAAAGGTGGCCAAACGGGCCGAAGGAGGTGGCGCTGAGGCCAAAGAGGCCTCTCCTGCTGAGGCCAAGGAGGCTTCTCCTAAAGAGGCCCCTGCCGAGGCTTCGCAAGCGTCTTCCCCTGAAGAGAAGAAAGAAGGGGAAAAAGGCGCGGAGACCAAAGAAGAAGCGCAAGCTAAGGCCGAAGCCCCCAAGGAAGAGCCTTCTAAGGCGGAGGAGAAGACTTCCAAGCCCGAAGTGCCCAAACCAGCGGCTTCCGCTCCCAAAAAAGAGGATAAGTCTCCGCCTCAGGTCCACCTTACGGAGACCCACGTACGGGTTGACGTGAAACTGCTTGACCAACTCATGAATCTGGCCGGAGAGCTGGTCCTTTCCCGTAACCGCCTGGTCCAGATCGCTTCCCGGATAAGTGATGCCGAATTGCAAAACGCCACCCAGAACCTCTCTCTGGTTACCACGGAACTGCAAGAAAAAATCATGAAGACCCGGATGCAACCCATCGGCAACGTGTTTAATAAGTTCCCCCGGATTGTGAGGGATCTGGCCCGCTCTACTGGCAAAAAAGTGAACTTGCGTATCGAAGGCGCAGACACCGAGCTTGACCGCTCCATTATCGACGCCATCAAGGATCCCCTCACCCACCTGGTACGTAACTCCATCGACCACGGCATAGAAGACCCTGACACCAGGGTCCAGGTAGGCAAACCCCCGGTGGGGACCCTGGTCCTCCGGGCCTACCACGAAGGAGGGCAGGTAGTCATAGAAATAGAAGACGACGGCCGTGGCATAGACGTGAAAAAGATCAAGCAGAAGGCCATAGAAAAGGGCCTCATTACCCCCGCTGAGGCGGAAAGCATGAGTGACCGGGAGGCCCTGGCCCTCATCTTCCGCCCGGGTTTTTCCACCGCCCAGAAGGTGACCAACATTTCCGGCCGTGGCGTGGGCATGGACGTGGTCAAGACCAACGTGGAAAAACTCGGGGGTAGCATAGATATCCAAACCGTGCTGGGGGCCGGTACCACCGTAAGACTTAAGATTCCGCTCACCCTCGCCATCATTCCGGCCCTGGTGGTGACCTGTGAAGGCCAGCGTTACGCCATCCCTCAGGTAAGTTTGCGGGAGCTGGTGGGGCTTTCCCCTGAGACCCGCAAAAATATCCACCAGATAGGGGATTCGGAGTTCTTCCGTCTCCGGGGAGAAATGGTCCCCATCGTGCGGCTGGCCAAAATCCTGGGGGTGGAAGCGCAGCCCCGTGAGAACGAAAGTTTAGTGATACTTAATTCCGGGGCCATGGATTTCGGTCTGGTGGTGGATGAAATCTGGGATTCCGAAGAGATCGTGGTGAAACCCCTGGGGAAACACTTTAAAGACATTTCCATCTTTGCCGGGGCCACCATCATGGGAGACGGGAAAATGGCCCTTATCCTGGACGTGGTGGGTATCTCACGCAAAATAGGCCTTAAAGTTGAGGACGTGGACCGGGCCAAAGAAGAAGGGGCTCAGGCCGCTTACGGAGAGGAAGAACAGCAGTTCATCCTGCTCTTTAACGTCTCTCCTGAAGAACAGTTTGCCATTCCGCTGGCCTTGGTGGCCAGGCTTGACAAGATCAAAGCGGATAAGCTGGAGTTTGTGGGCGGCAAAGAGATCGTCCAATACCGTGGGCGTAGTATGCCCATCATTCGGCTGGAGAATTTCCTCCCCATCCAGCCCCTGCCTGAACAGGAAGAGTATCACCTCTTGGTCTTTGCCGAGGGAGAAAACGAAGTGGCTTTTCTGGTCTCCCGCATCGTAGACAGTATCCAGACCCACGTAAAACTTGATGAGCGGCTTTATCAGATAGAAGGGGTCCTGGGTTCTGCCATTGTCAAGGACAAGACCACCCTCTTCCTGGACGTTTACAAAATCATCGAGATGCATGACCCCAACTTCTTCCTAAAGATCGTACCCCAGGAAGAAAGGCCCTACCGGGTCCTTTTGGCGGAGGATTCACCCTTCTTCCGTCAGATGATTGCCAATTACCTGGTAGCGGCGGGCTATGAGGTGGAGACCGCCGCCGATGGCCTTGAGGCCTGGGAAAAATTACAAAAAGAGTCCTTTGACGTCCTGGTAACGGACATCGAGATGCCTCGTATGAATGGCCTTGAACTGGCCAAAAAGATCAGGGCCGAGGAAAGGCTGGCCGATCTTCCCATTATGGCCCTTACTTCGCTGGCGGGTGAGGAAGACCGGCGGCGCGGGCTTGAGGCCGGAATTGACGAATATCAGGTGAAACTCGAACGGGCCAAGGTCCTGGAAGCCTTGGCTAATCTCCTTAACCGGAAATACGCCAAAGCGGCATGAAGTTTGACCCCTACCGCATCCTGGGTATAAGCCCCGGGGCGGATATCGAAGAGATCAGGCGCGCCTTTCGGGAAAAGGCGCGCCGTTTTCACCCGGACCTAGGGGGTCAAAAGGAACTCTTTCTCGCTTTAAAGCGTTCTTACGAAATCCTTCAGGCCCGCCACGCCCCGGCCCGGCTGGAAATTTTTAAAGGACGACCTCAGGGTGACCATTACGTCCTTTCTTTCCTGGACGTCACGGCCCGGGAAGTGGCGGTGGGGGCCGCGGTAACGGTGGTCATCCCGGACAAACCCGTCCCCTGTCCTCATTGCGGGGGTAGTGGTCATAACCCAGCGGGACCGAAAAGGAAGTGTCTCTTTTGTGAAGGGGAGGGGATGATCGAATTCAGCGGCCCGGAAAGGCGTTTGCGTATCGTATGCCCCCGCTGCGGGGGTAAGGGAGAGATCCTGGTAGACATTTGTCCCAAGTGTCGCGGCAAGGGCGAACTTTCCGGTGAGAAGGAGCTTGAGCTTAGCCTTCCCCTGGGAGCCCGTCCGGGAGATATCCTTTATCTCCCCCCGGGGGCAGGAGGAGAGGTGGCGGTATTTTTCGAGCTTCAGGTCCATCCCAGCGGCTGCCTCAATTTTGAAGGGGAAAGGCTGGTGAGTCGAGCCCTCATACCTTTCTGGCGCTTTGCCCTGAGAGAAAAGATCTCCATTGAGACCCTGGAGGGCCCTGAAGACCTTGATTTGCCCGCTGATTTCCAGCCCGGGCAGACCCTTGTCCTTCCCCGGCGGGGCCCCTGGCGCGCGGATGGTTCCCGTGAAGACCTTTACGTCAAAATAGACGTATTTTTCCCTTCAGATTTTTCGCCCAAGGCCCGAAATAAACTTAAGGAGCTAGCTGAATTCCTGGAAAAGGAGGAAAAAGATGCCCCTTCCGGCCGAGACCGAAACTAAAAATCTCGCTTTGTCCGAAGATTCCCGGCTTTTTATTACATTCTGGCTGGGCGGTTTCCT
>DROK01000119.1 GCA_011321895.1 Thermodesulfatator atlanticus | reverse complement strand
GAGTTAAGAGTAACATAGTGGTTACGTTATCAAGAAAGGCTGAAGAAACTGCTGTAAAAGTCATCAAAATTATTGACAACAATATTACATTCCCACGGGCTAATTGATAGCACTTATAAGCACACCACTGGAAAACTCCCGTATTTTTAAGAATACCTACGATGATCATCATACCCATTAACAAAAAAATGACGTTCATATCGATACTGTGAATGGCGCTTTTGTAAGAAAGTATGTGATATTCTGGGTTCCAGGTTCCCAGGGTATAGCTAATAAGAAGCATAACCGAAGCCCCAAGCATGGCAGCCAGGGTACGATGTAAAAGTTCAAAAGAAATCAAGACGTAAGCCAGGACAAAGACCACCGTCGCTATCCAGAAAGCAGGGCCTTTGGTACGCGGGATAATTATTTCTACCTTGGCGTAATATTCTCCGTTTTTGACGGCAAAATCTTCAGGCTTCAAAACCAGCGTTTCCTTTTTATAGCTCGGCTTAAAAATAACCAGCTTTATTTCACCGTTTTTGATGGTTTCCCGGGGAAGCTCCAGTTCGACTTGAAAACTGCCGTTGAATTCCGTGGTGAGGCCGCTTCCGTGAGGGGCATGTCCGTGGGTAGGGGGTTCGATTTCCTGACCGTCAACGAAAATCTTTATCTCCGCATCCGGCACCCCCTTTTTGTGAGGGTTTAAGATTCGGCCAAAGAGGTTGAGACGGGTTAGATTATCCGTGGAACTTTCCATCTTTCCGGAGGCCCACGCGTTTCCCCCCAGCAGCAGACAAAATCCCAAGATAAACAACCAAAGCCCCCGTTTCATCATGAAAATCCTCCTTGTCTAAAGATGGCTCTTAAGTCTTATCGGTCAGGGCTGTGATCTTATTAGCGCAATTTTGAAGCTTTAAAAAATAAAAAGCCCGGCCGAGGCCGGGCTTTAAGGGAGAAAAGACCAGATCAGTGTCCGCCTACGCCGGGAAGGATGATAGGCTTAAAAATGGCAAAAAGGTATTCCACTACGAGAATCAAAAAGAGGAGAACGAGTACTTTATGGGTAGCCCCTACTTTGGGCCAGGCTGCCAGTATACCAGCCAGAGGAGCCAGGGCCAAAAGACAGATCCCCAACATGGAAAGACAATCCATCTTGGTCAAATTTTTCAAAAACCAATCGTATCCCGAAATATGGATCCCCGCCACTTCGTGCCAGAACTTACCTACAGGCAGGTGCCAGTGGGCGATGGCGGCTTTCATGTCTACAAAGGAAGAAAGACCAAATAAATAGAGCAGACCAAAGACGATCATTACCGCAATGCCCACGTAAGTTACGATTTCCATGGCTTTGGCGAAGACCAAATTGGCCGGATCGACGTGGACTTGATTTTTTTCCGCCATTTTTTCCTCCTTTCAAAAGATTTAAATTATATGGAGCCCCTTGAGGCCTTTGATGATATTTAAGGCCGCGGCCAAAAGCATAATCCCCATGACCAGGATCTTAACAAAAGCCGGCTTGGCCTTAACCGCCAGTTTGGCCCCGATCCGTGCCCCGATAGAAATACCAAGCACCGAAGGGACCACGATTAGCGGAAGGACCGCCCCTTTGGCCAGGTAGATCCACGCCGCCGCAGCGTCATTAATGGAAATAATGGTCATACTGGTGGCCACCGCTACTTTGATCGGGGCCCCCATGATCAGATTGAGCACCGGGACGTTGGCCCAACCAGCCCCAAGACCGAACATACCGGCAATGAAACCCACCGCCGCAAAACAGATAAGCCCGATGGGCAACCTGGTCACTTTGTATTCTAAGATCTTTCCCAGGGTGGGTTCGTACCAGCTACCGGATAAGGCAAGGGCCCGGGACAAGGCGTCCTGTTCCTTTACTTCGGGAAATTCCACCCTTTTAGAGGTAAGCATAACAAAAAAGATCAGTAATAGGACCAGGCCCAGGGCGATGGTGATGTAATATTTACCCGCCGGAAAGGCGTTGGTAATCCAAAGACCGACGATGCCACCGAGGATCGAAGTGACCATGGACACGCATACGAGAGGGGTCATGATACGGATATTGGCCAGACCTTTACGAATAAACTGAGGGGTGGCGGAAAGGGCACTGGTTAAGGCCATGATAAGCCCTGCACCACGGATGAAGTCTACACTGAAAGGAAAAAAGGCCGTGGATAAAGGCACGAATAAGACCCCGCCACCTACGCCAGAAAGGGGCGCGATGATACCGATAATAAAAGTGAAACCGAAGAGGATCACCGGCCAGAGCCACCAGGGGATATTCGACCCCTTGGCGCCCGTAGCAGCCACCGCTTCTTTGGCCGCTTCTGCTACAGAAGGCTCCCCTGCCATAAGGTGGTTAGTAAAGCATAAGACCAAAAACAGACTCAAAAACAAAAAAAGCCAACTTCGCCCAAAGCGCATTTTTAAAACACCTCCCATTACGATTTTTTGAAAAGTGTTAATCAACCGACCCATAACTCTCTCAAATTTGGTTGTCAAAAAGGATTTGAGGTCAAAATGTAAACGTTGGCGCCCATTAACTCTCTCTTAAGGCCCAGATTAGCCCCACAATTAATCAAGCAAATTAATTTGTTGTTTTAACTATTCTTATAAGGCCCGGGCCGAAAGGCGGGTGAGGTGTTCTTTGCGGCCCAAAAGGTACAATTCTTCGTCTTTTTCGATTACGTGGTCAGCCGGAGGGAGTAACAAAAAACGATCAGTCAATTTATTACGCACGGCGATAACGTAAACGTTAAATTTGCTGCGCAAATGGAGTTCTTTAAAACTCTTGCCTATAAATTCAGGTGGAGGGTCAATTTTGGCTACGGAAAAATCAGGCAGCAAAGGCAAAAAATCGATGATATTGGGAGTAACCAAAAGCTGGGCCTCCCTCAGGGCGGAATCCTTTTCGGGAATTATGACCCGGTTGGCGCCCACCAGGGAAAGGATGCGGGCGTGGTCTTCGTCTCTGGCTTTAGCCACTATATGTTTGGCGCCCAGTTCTTTGAGGTAAAGGGTGATCAAGATACTTGCGGTAAGGTCTCCCGTAGCCACCACTATCTTTTCTGCTTCAGAAATAGCGAGATTTTTTAGGACTTCCTTCCGGGTGGCATCCCCCACCAGGGCTTCCGGTACGTACTGGCTAATTTCTTCTACCACCCGTTCGTCTTTGTCCAGACAAAGGACCTCCTGCTTTTCTTCCGCCAGTTTTCGGGCCAGATAAAAACCAAATTTGCCCAGTCCGATTACTAGAAAGCGTGCCATTAGCCGATCATAACCTCTTCTGGAGCATAATGGAAAGGTTTGGGTTCTTTCACCTGGGTCAGGAGAGAGACCAGGGAAAGGAACCCCACCCGGCCTCCAAACATCAGCACTATAATCACCAGCTT
>DROK01000118.1 GCA_011321895.1 Thermodesulfatator atlanticus | reverse complement strand
GGTTTAACCTCCTTGGAATTTGCGTTTTTTTGAGAAGCAAGCGGTATGCCATGATTTCCACCTGTTCGCGCAAAGCTCGAAATCTTTGGGATTCGCGGTTGGAAGGGGGATGGTGGAATGATGTCCGGTTTAAATCTTTCGGAAATTTTTCCGAGGGGGCCCTTAGTTTTCGGAAGGTTTTCCGAGGGGGAGTCTCAGGGTGAAAACAGTAAACCCGGAACGTATTTCCGCCTCCACCTTTCCGCCGTGGGCCTCAAGGATACGTTTGACGTTGAAAAGGCCAAGGCCAAAGCCCCGGGGTTTACGGCTATGGTAGGGCTTAAAGAGTTTGGCGTCTTCGGGAAGGAGCTGCGCCGAATCCGCCACTTCCAGGCGGTAAAAAGACCCTTCTATTTCCCCGCAGAGTTTGAGCTTTCGGGGAGGCGGAACTTCGGCTAAAGCTTCAAGGGCATTTCGCAGGAGGTTGCGTAGCACCACGCGCATCCTTTCTTTATCCACTGGAATTTCGGCAGGGGCCAGCTGGGTTTCGACTTCTACCCCGAGGTCCGCGATCCTTTCGGAAAATTCCCCGAGCACCTCCTGGACCAGCGTATCGATTCTTAGTCTGCTGAGTTTTAAGGTGAGAGGTTTTCTAAAGTCCGAGACCTCTTCCAGATAAAGGGTCAGGCGCCTTATTTCTTCTTCAAGGATACGGGTTTCTTCAAAAGTCCCCTTCTTTTTTAGGCGGAAGAGCGCGAAATTGAGGTTGTTTAAGGCGTTTTTGACTTCATGGAGCACGGAGGAAACAGCCAGGGATACGCTTCTTAGGCGTTCGGCTTCAGCCCTTTCCCGGGTCAGGCTCAGCCGACTTTCGTAATAACCCCTGAGGAGCCAAAGGGTAACCCCCAGGCCTGCCAGGTTTAAAAGCCACCACAGGGCCAGTTCGATATAAAGATGCCGTTTAATTTCGTAAAAGGTTTCGCCGGAAAAATAGAGTTGAAACCGGAAGGGTTTAAGTTCCAGGGTATAGACCAGACTCTTGGGGGGAATGGCTGAACCCGGGACAATGATAGTCCTCCCTGAAAGGACAAGGGCCGCCCCGGTGAGAAGGCGCGAACCTTCCATATATTCGGCCAGGGTCTCTACCGGATCTCCCCCGGCCACGAGGGTGGCTTTGAGGGCCGAATATAACCGCTGTTTTTCTTCATGCAGGATTAGATAAAAGAAGCCCTCCCATTCTTTTTTCAGCCGATAGAAATTGTAAAGAAATCCCAGACCAAGGATCCAGAGAGCTAGCAACAAGAGTAACAAATAGCGTCTAGAGGCCATATTTCTTGCGCTTATAACGCAGAGATTTTTCGTCTATGCCTAGGAGCTTGGCGGCCCGGGTCTGGACATAGCCCGTTCGTTCCAGGGCTTCCCGGATGAGGAGGCGTTCCACTTCCGCTACCATTTCGGGAAGGGTCTTCCCTGAAGGAAGACCTATGGTAAGTCCCTGTTTTTTTCCTTCAAGTCCCAGATCCTCCGGCCGGATCTCCTTCGGGCACACCAGGACCGCCCGGTGAAGCAAATTTTCCAGTTCCCGTACGTTGCCCGGAAAGGGATATTCCACCAGCCGGCGGGCGGCTTCCGCGGAGAGGGTGACCTTTTTGCCGTATTTTCGGTTGAACTTTTCCAGGAAATAGGTCGCCAGGGGTAAGATATCTTCAGGCCTTTCCCTGAGAGGCGGTATTTTCAAGGTGAGCACGTTTAGTCGGAAATAAAGGTCTTCCCGGAATCTCTTCTCCGCCACCGCTTTTTCCAGGTCCTCGTTGGTGGCAGCCACGATGCGGGCCTGACTCTTCCTGATCTGGTTGCTGCCCAGACGCCGGAATTCTCCCTCCTGGAGGAATCGCAGGAGTTTACCCTGTAGGTTAAGGGGCATCTCTCCGATCTCGTCCAGAAAAAGCGTGCCCCTTTCGGCCTCCTCAATAAGGCCGGGTTTGGCAACCTCGGCCCCGGTGAAGGCGCCCCGTTCGTAACCGAAAAGCTCGGCCTCGAATATGTTTTCTGGTATGGCGGCGCAATTTACCGCTATAAAAGGGCCCTTGCGCCCGCTCCGCTCGTGGAGGTGGCGGGCTAGGAGCTCCTTGCCCACCCCTGATTCTCCCAGGATGAGTACCGGGGCTTCGGTGCGGGCGAAGATTTCGGCCTGGCGCAGGACCTCTTTCATGGCCTGGGAACGGTAAACCAGCGGGCCTGAATCCACCGGCCCCTTTCTCAGACGTACCAACTCCCCGCACCGCCGGATCAAGTTGAGCAGTACCTCCGGTTCGTAAGGTTTAACTAGGTAATGGAAGGCCCCGGCCTTGATGGCCGAGACCGCGTCTTCAATCTCGCCAAAGGCCGTAATCACGATGACTTCCACCTCTGGTCTTTCCTGCTTAATCCGCCTGAGCAGCTCAAGCCCGCTCATACCAGGAAGCCGGACGTCAAGCACCGCTACCTCCACTTCCTCCTGGGCCAGGATGGGTAAAGCCTTTTCCGCGCTGGGGACACTCCAGACCCGGTACCCTTCTTCCTCAAGGGTCATCTTCAGGAGTTCACGGTGGACCTTTTCGTCTTCAACCACAAGGACGTTAAGAGAGGCCATGCTTTAAAAGATAGCACGTTTGGGCGGGGTTTGTCGCCGAAGGCTAAAACTTTTGGACGTGAAATGCAAAGGGGGAGGCCAATGTTTCGGCCTCCCGTTCCCGAAGTTTTTAGAACGAAAAGCTTATATTTACGCCGCCGTAAAAATGGTCGTGCTGATTGTCCCAGGAACCATTTTCCAGGAGGTCATCGGCATCGTTTGAGAGGGAAAAGGTATAGTAGACCTTCGGGGTTACCGTAAAATACTTTCCAAGCGGGATACTAACTTCGGCCCCAAGCTGCATGTAAAGCCAATCTGAAAATTCGTCTCCGGGGTCGTCCGGGTCCGGATAGGCCCCTTTGTCATTTGAATCAAGATACATCGCAGAGACGGAAAGGCTAAGTGTGGCCTGGTACCAGGGCAACGCAAAGTCCCTGCCCCCTGAAAGTTCTATCCACCAGCCAGGATAATGGGAAATTTCCCGGTAGACCGTGATCCCCAGGGAGACGCCGGTCTTGGGGCAGGTTCCGGACAACCCGGCAAAGAGTTCAAAGGAGTCGTCTGTCCCATCAAGGGCGTAGTAGATGCTTCCCAGGTCCAGCGAAAGGCCATAGGGGAGGTTCTCGTAAGTATAACCGAACGTAAAATCCGTCTCGTTCCACTTGGCCCTGCCGTCTGTGTCTTGGTCCGTGTCGTAATTGCCCCAGAAGTTGGCGTAGAATCCTAAATAAGACACGGTCATGGAGGGTTCGATAACCAGGGAATTATTGGATAAGGCAAAGCCACGCCAGACATATTGGGAGAGGAAGTCGGCGCTGAAGTCCGCCGAGGGTCTGGCCTCTTCGGCCTTAATTTTTCCGGTCAGGACCGGTCCGGTGAAGAGAAGTAATGCCAGCAGAAACATTGTCAGTTTTTTTCTCATTTTCTCCTCCTATTTTGAAATTTTGGGCTTAAATAGCCTTTTCGCCCCTTTCGCCTGAGCGGATCCTTACGGCTTCAAGCACCGGGTAGACAAAGATCTTTCCGTCACCTATTTCGCCGGTCCGGGCCGCCGAGGAGATGGCTTGGATGAGGTTTTCGACTTCCTCTTCCCGACAGACTACGCGGACTTCGGCCTTCGGAAGAAGATCCAGCCGAAACTCCCGGCCCCGGAATTGTTCCACGATACCGGCCTGGCGACCATGGCCTTCCACCTGATAGACGGTAACTCCCGGGGAGCCCGCCTTCTCCAGGGCGCCAAGCACTTCCTGCAGTTTTTCCGGTCTGATAACCGCCCTTATCTCTCTCATTTTTTACCTCCTGATGGTGTAAAATTCGGGATACGCAGGGGTGCCGTGTTCAAAGACGTCAAGTCCCTGGATTTCTTCTTGCGGGGAGACGCGAATACCAAGGAAGAAATCAAGGAGTTTGAAAAGGACAAACCCCATGCCAAAAGCCCACACGAAAAGGGCCGCTGCTCCGATTAACTGGGCGATGAGCTGTTCTGTGCCGCCTCCATAAAGCAGGCCCTTGACGAAGGGGGGTTCGATAGCGTAATTGCCGTAAGTCCCGTCGGCAAATATGCCCACGGCAATAAGGCCCCACAGCCCGTTAAAACCATGTACCGGAACGGCCCCAACGGGATCATCAATTTTTAGGGCCTCAAGGAGATACACCCCCACCACCAGGACGATCCCGGCTATTATTCCAATGACCACCGAAGCCCAGCTTTCCACCCAGGCGCAGGGGGCGGTAATGGCCACCAGTCCCGCCAGCACCCCGTTTAAGGCCATACCCAGGTCAAACTTTTTGGTCTTGGCCAGCACAATGAAGAGGGCCGTAAGACAGGCCGCCGCGGCCGCCAGGGTGGTGTTTACGGCTATGACGGAGATGCGTAAATGATGGGCCGAAAAGGTGGAACCCGGGTTAAAGCCGTACCAGCCAAACCAGAGGATAAAAACCCCCAGGGCCGCCAGGGGAATATTGTGCCCGGGGATGGCCCGCGGCTTGCCGTTTTTGTCAAACTTCCCAAACCTCGGCCCTAAAACTATGGCCCCGGCCAGGCCGACGATGCCTCCCAGGGCGTGTACCACCCCGGAACCGGCAAAGTCCAGGTGGCCTAAACCGAAAGGGATTTTGGAGAGCCAACCCCCACCCCAGACCCAATGGGCGTAAACGGGATAGATGAAACCGGTGATTACCAGGGAATAAAGGAGATAGGCCTGAAATTTGATCCTTTCCGCCACGGCCCCGGAAACAATGGTGGCCGCGGTAGCCGCAAAGACCATCTGCCAGAAGAAGGAAAGATACTGCCCGACATCATAGCCATCTCCGGCCAAGAAAAACCCCGAAGTCCCCAAGAGACCTTTCCAGTCGGTACCGGTGATCAGGGCAAAACCCACGGCCCAGAAGGCCAGGGCACCTACGGCAAAATCCATGAGATTTTTGGTGAGAAGATTGGTGGTGTTTTTGGCGCGGCAGAAACCGGCCTCCACGCAGGCAAACCCCGCCTGCATGAACATCACCAAGAAACCGCAGACCAAGACCCAGACGTAATCTACGGGTAGTCCCGGGTCCGCCTTCAGGGTCTCAGCCCCTGTAGGGTCACCGGCCAGGGCCGTCCCCCCAAGCACGGTGGCTAGAAACAACGAACCAACCAAAAACCGCCTACTCATCCTCAAACCTCCTCAAAAATTTTTTTCTTTGTAAAAGCAACTTAAATGCCACTCATGTTAGAAAGCCTTGAAACGGTTGATAGACGGAAATGTTTCTTGAAGGGATTCAAAAAGCTCGTCTCAGTATTTCCATTTTTGTTAACTTTAAATTTGACAAAAATGACAAATATGAGTGGAGGAGATCACTTTTGCGGGGGGCGTCCCCGGCGGGGCTTGATCTCGTGGTCCAGTCCCCATTTTTTGAGGCGGTAGCGGAGCTGACGAAAGGTAAGGCCGAGTTCTTTGGCGGCCCTGGCGATGACAAAATCGTGTTTTTCCAGGGCCGCACGGATTTCCTCAGGAGAGGGATCCTTCCGGGGCCATAATTGTTGGGCGGGTTTGGTGGCCAGAAAACGCCGCAAAAATTCGGGGCGTACCGGTCCTTTGGCGGTGATAAGCAGTCTTTCCAGTAAGTTTTCGAGTTCCCGGATGTTTCCTGGCCAGTGGTACTGGCAAAGGAGTTCCAGGGCCTCCGGGCTAAAGTTCAGCCGCCGGTGATAATCTTTTTCAAGCTTACGGAGGAGGAATTCTATCAGTCCAGGGAGGTCTTCCCGCCTTTCCCGGAGGGGAGGGAGCTTTATCGGGAAGACCTGGAGCCGGAAGTAGAGATCTTCGCGAAAGAGTCCCTCCTTTACCAGGGTTTCGAGGTCTCTGTTAGTCGCCGCGATGAGGCGTACATCCACCTGGATGGTACGCCGCCCTCCCAGACGTTCAAATGCCCGTTCCTGGATAAAGCGCAGGAGCTTCCCCTGAAGGCTGAGGGGGAGTTCACCAATCTCGTCCAGGAAGACCGT